>JACCTF010000102.1 GCA_013812565.1 Pyrinomonadaceae bacterium
CCTGTTACCACCTGCTACTCGGAATGATGATCGGCATCCTGCTCCTGCCGCCACAACCAGCTAAGGCACAGTTCGGCATTCCCCAGATTGTTTATGACCCGGCAGTTCATGCCTCGCAGGTCGGGGAGTGGGTCAAGGAAGCGTTGCGCTGGCTTGAAACCGCTGACCACTACCGGAAGCAGCTAGAACACTACTCGAAGATTTACACGAACGCCGTCGAGCAACTAACAAACCTCAAAGGCGTGCTGAAAACAGTTGACGAGCAACTCCTCAGATACCGGAACATGGTCGGACTGGTGGGGGATATTGGCAAACTCGTCCGTGGTTCGATCAGACTCTACGACCAGTTGGAGAGGCTGGTACTCTACCGGCTCAGAGCACTAAAGAACATCGACGACCGGTTAAGGCGAGGTCTCTTCGACCCGGCGGCGGACGCCAGGGACTTCGAGACTTACATCAAATACACGATGGGACGCTCAAGCCGGGACTCTGTATCGCGCATGGACCGGCTCGTTAAAATTGACACTGACTTAGCCTTCTGGGTGGACGAGAAGCAGAAGACCGAAGCGAAGATCGCGTTGCTTAACCAGGACTTGATCGAGCTTCAGAAGTTGCGGCAAGTCGAGTCGGCCAAGACCGGCACGGCGCAGCGCGACATCACCAACATCAACAATCAGATTATGTACTACTTGGAGCAGATTGAGTCGCTTGAGGAATACCGGCGCGAACTGATCAATCTAATCAACGAGCGTGTTGCCCGTTACGGCGTGAAGATTCAGAACATGGAGCACTTCGCCAAACAGGTGTCTGTGGTCAATGAGGCGTGGAGCACTCTCGTCATCACTAAACAGAAGATGTCGCAACAGTTGAGCGCCCTTGTCATAGGAAGGTAGAAAGCATTTATGTCACAACACCATCAACGGCTCTTGCGGTGCGCGTTTGTTTGCGCGAGCTTCTTTTGGATGGGCCTTACAGCCTACGCGCAACAACCGAGCCGCAGTCTGTCCGACAACATCGCGGCCTTGAGCGTCCGCGCGTCGCAGCTCCTGCCGCTGTTGCAGTATGAAGTAATAGCCCGACTTCTCATCTATATCAACCTGATCTGTGTGAGCATGGCGGTGGTCGTCGCGCTCTACAGCTTCGTTAGGCAGTGGAGGGAGTCGGGAGGTGGCGGCATTGATACGATTTACTGGTTTATCCGCCTTGCCATCTGTTTGTTCCTTGTCGGTAGCGGCCCGTTCCTTGTCGGCAAACTCGTCGAGGTCGGCAAGTGGGTTGCCGAAGGCAACGAGATGGCGGGGAGTAGCGGAAGATCAGTGGTCTTTGGCTTCTATAAAGACAACGAGGTCAGTTTTAACGAGAGCTATCAGAAGTTCGCCGAAGGTCATTTCACGGTCAATGTGAACGGGGAGACTTTGGAGATCGACGGGGCACCGGCTAACTCAAGCACTGGCGGTATTCTCGGTGTTGTCTACGACGTGGAATCGAACGTCAAGAATATCGATCGCAAGCTCGATCTTACGTCCTACGAGTTGCCTCAACTGTTCGCCATCTTCAACGCGCTTCGTACGTTTCTGGACGGCGGCGACCTGTGGCAAATAGTTCTGGCGGCGATCCTTACACTTATCGCGAAGTTGCTGTCACCCTTCGCGGTGGTCATGGCGATTGATAAGTCGATGGCGCACCGGTTCACGTGGCCCTATGTATATGGCGTAATAGTGCTGACCGTATTCTGGCCTTCCGTCTCATATGTGATTCGCGGGGTAGCTTACATGTGCGGAAACATTGCAATGGCGGTCGGTGACACTACCCCGTTATATGTGTGGGACTTTGCCACCATGAATGCCATCAAGAGTCCGCTTCAGCAGCCTGCCTACACAATCGGCATCGCGTGTTTCGTTATGTTCCTGTGCTCTGTAGGCGTGTGGCTCTCGCCGTTCGTTACCGGCTGGCTGGTCGCCGGCAAGTTCTACGAAGGTGTCTCGACGATGGCGAGCGGCGTAACTGGCGAGCTGATGAGCACGGGCGTCGAGACATACACGCAGACGAGGGCCGAGGGGATGCGCCGCTATGCCACCGAAGTGCAGGCTGAGGCCGGCTACCGTGCCGATGTCACGAGGGCGACCGGCGAATACACGGCCGGCAATCTTGGCGCGCGGGCAAGACAGACGATGGCGACGGCCGGTGTACAGGGTAACAAGATCGCTCAGATCGGCCAGATTTACGCGGCCCGCACCAACCAAGTGGCGATGGCTCAAGCTGGTATGCAGTTCGGCGTCAGTTCGGCACAGGCGGCAGCCGCCCTCAATAAAGGTGAAACCTATGTCCGCACCAAACAAGGGATCGGCGACGCCTACGCTGAGCAGGCCAAAGCTACCGGCAACATCGAGACGAACAAACAGGCTGATACCCAAAGGTGGTTTGGCGATAAGACCATCTCAACCGGCGCTTATGTAGGCAGTGGGATTCGAGGCATAGGCAAGGATGGTAACGGTCAGACGGCTGGTTTGGCACGTGGTGCCGCAATCGCAGTCGAAGTAGGCACTGGCGCAGTCGGATTGCATCAGCAATACCAGTCTATCCAGCGCCGAGCTGAGGGGCAACAGGTGGCACAGGATGCTGCAACTGACAAGCTGATCTCTAACAAGCAGGAGGCCGCGTCCGGCCACTACAATAACCAGGAAACTTTCGTTCAATCAATGACAGTAAACCAGGAGAAATATGCCGCAGGGCAGACGGCAGCGGCTAACGCTTCGGCGGCCCAGGCAGCAGGAGGCGTGGAGCGTGGTTCGGCTGTGCAGATCGGAGGCATCAACCGTGGCACCGCGATGGAGCTGCAAGGAAACCAGGTAAGGATGGATGCACAGGTGCAGGCGGCCGACATCAACCGTACGGCTGCTGTTCAAGCGGCGCGGATCAACTTCGCGGCAAATGTGATGAGCAATGTGGGTCGATCAATCGCAAGAG
>JACCTF010000133.1 GCA_013812565.1 Pyrinomonadaceae bacterium
TAAAGTGATTCGCCTTCACTGAACAGATCATCGACCGGCATTCGCCATCCCGGCACGGCGGGTTCGGCATCGGCAATGTCACCACGGATGACAATCTTTGGATGATCGGGATCATCCGCGTGATAAGCTTTCACCACAACATCGCTGAGCAGATTAACATCCCACACGACGAGTGTTCCCCCTGCAAAGTAGTCGGCACGCTTGCGCGCCATCCGCCGCTCTGCTTTGAGGCCATAATCATTCTCGCTTCTGATTTCAACGGCAAAGACAGGTGCACCTTCGTAGAATTGCATCGTTGGCGACGGCCCCGTGTAAAACGCGGCATCAGGACTAAACGATTTGCGATGCGGCAGGTTAACGCGGAAAGCTTTGTTGTCGCCAATGGCTAAACCGCTTTTGGTTTGCTTTGCATGCTCACGCAAAGATGCGAAGACTTCGTCGCCGGCGTAACCAGGCATTCCTCCTGTTGGTGACATACGCACAATCTCCCCGTCAACAAGTTCGGCCTTCCCCGCCACGCGGAACAGATCATCAATCGTCGCTTCAACTTTGGTGCTCATACCTATTGCTCTCCCCACCCCCAATACCTTTTACCAAAAAATCCTAAGAACATTAATGTCGGCAGCAATGGTGAAACCAAGAACAACAGCGAACCTGCTAATTCGTCTCCCCCAAACCAACGGGACGAAGCGATAAAAATTCTCCACAAGACAAAACTAAAACCGTAAAGAATGACCGACAAAAGTGCAGCAGTGATTATCATTGTAACTTCGATACCTGGAGCAAACACACTAGCGGTAGCCGCAACACCAACAGCACACAGAAGAATCAACAGCATCAGAAAGAGAAACATTAGATGTCAACCTCCCATAACGAACAGGCAGATGGTTGCTACCTATGGCATGTTTTCCAAGTCGAGGTTTAGTCTGCGCCGATGGCTTCATGCTTGATGCGCTTCGGGTAGAGCGGAAAACCCGCAGCAAGTTCCCTCACCGATTGTTTGACGCGACGACTCACACTCTCTGATTCCGGTTCGTGCACCACTTCTGCAAAAAGGCGTGCCACTTCGCGCATCTCACTCTCGCCCATGCCGCGCGTCGTTAGCGCCGGTGTGCCGAGGCGAATGCCCGATGCAACCATCGGCGAGTTGGTGTCAAAGGGGATCGTGTTTTTATTAACCGTGATGCCTGCGGCTTCCAAAGCCTTCTCCGCCACTTTTCCGGTCGGTCCTTTGCCGCCGTTGAAAACGTCGATCAAGACCAAGTGATTGTCTGTGCCGCCGGAGACAAGCCGAAAGCCTTGGTTCTTCAATTCATCCGCGAGCACTTGGGCATTGCGTACAACATTCTGTTGATACTCGCGGAAATCATCCGTGAGTGCTTCGCCGAATGCGACTGCTTTGGCCGCGATGATGTGCATCAGTGGGCCGCCCTGAACGCCTGGGAAGACTTTTCTATCAATCTCTTTCGCATGTTCCGCTCGACACAAGATCAATCCGCCGCGCGGGCCGCGCAGAGTTTTATGAGTTGTCGTGGTGACGTAATCAGCGTGTGGAACAGGCGAAGGATGAAGACCAGTGGCGACGAGTCCGGCGATGTGCGCGATGTCGGCAAACATGCGCGCGCCGACGCTCTTAGCAATTTCGCCGATGCGTTCAAAGTTGATGATGCGTGCGTAGGCGGATGCGCCGCAGATGATCATCTTCGGTCGGTGCGCTTCGGCCAGACGTTGCAGTTCGTCGTAATCGATCTGCTCGGTCTCACGTGACACGCCGTAATCGGCGACTTGGTAGCTGATGCCGGAGAAGTTAAGCGGATGACCATGCGTGAGGTGGCCGCCGTGCGAGAGATTCATGCCGAGAATCTGATCGCCGTATTGAAGCGCGGCGAGATAGACGGCTGTATTCGCCTGCGCGCCACTATGCGGCTGAACGTTGGCGTGATCGGCGCTGAAGAGTTGTTTCGCTCGATCAATCGCCGCTTGCTCAACCACGTCAGAGTATTCGCAACCGCCGTAGTAACGCTTGCCCGGATAGCCCTCCGCATACTTGTTGGTGAAGATTGATCCCATCGCTTCAAGCACGGCTTCGCTCACGAAGTTCTCCGAGGCAATCAATTCCAGACCCTCCGTTTGTCGAAGCACTTCCATGTCAACAGCCCGGCTGATTAAAGGATCAACTTCGGCAAGCGATCTGTTCCGTTTGTCGTTCATCTTTTCTCCTCTAGGATGGATGTCAGATGCTGGGTGTCAGTGAAAGATCATAATCGACATCTGACATCCAACATCCGGCATCTGTATTCAGTTTTCGATGGTACATTAAGCTTTGAAATAGGCGCAAGAAACACTACTCCGGTTTGCACTCGCCGGTTTGCACTCGAATGCCACCTGGTTTCCTCTGTGCAAACTCTGTGCTCCTCTCTGTGTCTCTGTGGTGAAGGTTCTGGTCGTATTCAAACGGGAACCGCGACAAACACCCTCCGACCGTGTGAGATGGCATCCGCCCGAGCAACTTTCCCCAAGCGACATTCGCAAACTTCTTCACTTCAGCGCCTCGCTGACCAGCAGCGTCAGCGCGTTGTCTTGCAGTATTTTGTTTTTCTGTACATCGCTATGCAGGTCGCAGGCGAAGACGGCGTAGGTGATCGGAAGCCTTGTGTTGAAGGGTGATGCGCGGCGGCCATCCGCGGCGCTTTCGCCGAGCAGCGAGCGGCGTGTAACGCGTCCGTCGCCCGGTTCATACATGGCGCGTGTCGCGTCGCGGCGATTGACGCGACGCCCGCTCGAACTCTGAAACGAACGAGGCGCGGTGAGCGTCACCCACCGCCCTCGTTTCTCGTCGCGCAAGATTACAGGCGCGGCCAGCGTCTCCTCGCAATCGCCGCCGAAAGCATATAGCGCAACCGGCGGCACCGACACTTGTGTAGCAGCACTGAGGGCTTCGTGAAAACGTTTTGCGCGACCCAGCACCTCGGCAAAGTAAGCGTCTAAATCCTTCAGCGAAGGTGACTGGCGCGGATTCTTGTCTGTCCGCTCTCCAACACCATCTCGCGTCAAGCGTTGTCGATATTTCGGATCAGCTACCGCTGACCAACCGTAGCGTTGCCACACTGCCGGGTCATAGAGGTCAAGCGCGAGCGGCTGCAAATTTTCATCAAGCAACCTGGCTGTTTCGCCGTGCGGCAGAAGTTGAAAGAGCGCCGGAGCGGTCAACGCATCTTCGCGCGTAAGGTTATTGAGCAGGCTAACGCGGCGGCGCAAACCTTCCGTCAGCGAGAAGCCCTCAAGCAGCGTTGCGAAAGCTTCGGCGGAACCTCCGTTCGGCGTACCGAACATAAAGATTTTATTGATACCCTTCGCGCCCGCCCACGTCGGTTGCGGCGTTTCTCCCTCGGCAGGCAAATC
>JACCTF010000169.1 GCA_013812565.1 Pyrinomonadaceae bacterium
GCCTGGTCGCCCGACGGCACACGCATCGCATACATGAGCGTTGATTCGCAAGATGTCAGCGAGATTTATGTGATGAAGGCCGACGGTTCAGGCCAAACCAATCTCTCTAACCGCCCGGCAGCCGATGATGTTAGTCCGGCATGGTCGCCTGATAGTCAAAAGATTGTCTTTGCCAGCGACCGCGATGGTAATTACGAAATCTATTTAATGAACGCGGACGGCAGCAGTCAAACGAGAGTCACCAACAATGCGGTGGAGGACGATTTCCCGGCCTGGTCGCCCGACGGCGCTCGCATTGCGTTCATGAGGGTCAGCCTTGATGACCATGATGAGATATACGTGATGAACGCTGATGGCAACAACGCGGTGAACATCTCAAACAATTCAGCGGATGATGTTGATCCGGCATGGGAGTCGCTTCCACTAGCCACGCCGCCGACGCCTACTCCCACACCGACGCCGACGCCTACTCCCACGCCGACGCCATCTCCCGGTTCGCCAAGGGTGCAGTTCAGTCAAGCAGGTTATAGCGTAGGTGAAGGAGAGGGTCGCGCAACTCTCACGGTCACGCGTTCAGGCGACGCTTCCGCGGCCGTAATCGTTAACTATGCCACTGATGATAGCAGCGCTTTTGTCGGCTGTGATGTCGTTGGCGGCGCAGCCTCTGCCAGGTGCGACTACTCGTCGTCTCTCGACACGCTCTCGTTTGCCGCAGGCGAAACCACCCGCACCTTCATCGTTCCGATTATTGATGATGCATACAGCGAGGGATCGGAGACGCTCACCATCACACTCAGTAATTCGATTGGCGGCGCAGCACTTGGTGCGCCAAGTACGGCGACCTTGACGATTACCGACAACGATACGGGGCAGGCCGCCGCCAACCCAATCAATAACGCATCGTTCTTCGTGCGTATGCAGTACATAGATTTTTTGAGCCGTGAACCGGAACAGGCAGGCTTCGACGCTTGGCTCGGAGTATTGAATCGGTGCGGCGGAGGAGGCGCGGGAAGCGATCCGTCGTGCGACCGCGTCGCCGTCTCATCTTCGTTCTTCCGCTCGGACGAGTTCCAGTTCAAAGGCTACTTTGTTTACCGTTTCTATACGACGAGTTTTGGCAGGCGACCGACTTATGCGGAGATTATCCAAGACATGCGTCGAGTGACAGGGCAGACCGGCGAAGAGGTTATTGCCAAACGTGATGCGTTTGCCGCGCGATGGGTCGGACGCGCAGACTTCCGCGCCCGCTACGAGGCGCTCAGCAACGCGGCTTTTGTCGACGCGTTGCTCCTGACTGCCAAAGTACAGACAGCCATCCGCGATACGCTTATCAGCGATCTGGAAGCTGGACGTAAAACCCGTGTGCAGGTGCTTCGCGCGATTGTCGAAAGCCCTGAGGTTAACCAGCGCGAGTATAACGGAGCGTTTGTCGCCATGCAGTACTTCGGCTATCTCAGGCGTGATCCGGAGCCGGAAGGATACGCCGCATGGTTGCAGGTGATTGAGCGCAATCCGGCAGACTACCGCACGATGGTGCACGGGTTTGCCACCTCTGTTGAGTACGGCAAGCGATTCGGTCAACCGTAATCTCGCAACGAGAAGACGTTCTTACTTACAAAGCGTACACGACCGTACCGAGATGCCCGAGATGCAATGACTCTCTCAAGGTAGATTTGACGCTTATCCAAGGAGAAAGTCTTTAACGCAAATTTTCATTGTTGCTCGAGCGAGCGACTGCTTGCTCGAGCGGCCGCGAGATAGTTTTCTCTGCGGCTTAACTTGAAAAGTTTGAAGTGTGCAGTATGACGCTTCAAAGTAACCTGACAGTATTTCCCTAGGGAGAAGAAACAAGATGGCGCGAACACACAAAATCGGTTTTTCGCTGGCGATGCTTGTCATGCTTAGCCTCGCCACCGTATCGACCGCCAAAGCAGATACATTCACTTTTTCAGGAACATTCATGCGGGACGATGACGTCCGGCTCTTCACCTTCACCGTAGCCAGCACCTCCACGGTGACGCTCCAAACAACATCATATGCGGTGGGCGGCTTTGATCCGACACTTGCTTTGTTTCAGAGTTCTCCGTCGCTCGCGGTTGAGGGATTGGACCTTATTGCCCCAGGCATGCGTCCGATCTTCTCGCCTTTCCGCGACGGCGCAGAAGCATTCAGCAACGTCATCATTGCTGACGGCGAAGACAAAAGCGCCACCAACTTTGACGACTTTCTACAACTGTCGTTAGGACCCGGACAGTACATTCTGAGTCTAACGCAGTTTGACAACACCGCTCTGGGGCCGCTCCTCGACGATGGATTTTCACGCGATGGTCAGCCGAGATTTCGAGCCGGATTTGTCGATTCCTTCGGCAACCGCCGAACCGGCAATTTTGCGGTAACCATTGATGGAACGGGTGTGACCCAAGCAGCGCCAGTGCCTGAGCCTGCAACCATGCTGCTGCTCGGAACCGGATTAGCAGGAGTGGCCGCGCGTGTTCGCCAAAGACGCCGGACCGCGAGTAAAAAATGAAAGAACTTCACCGAATTACAAGAAAGGAAATCAAGATGCACAGACCGTCTCTCAGAAAATTAACAACTGCCCTTACGCTCAGTGCGTTTGCGGTGGCGTTGCTGCTTGCGGGCGTGCCGCTGCACAATCCCTCACAAGCGTCGAGCCACCGCGAAGCGCCGCTCATCATCGGCGACCCGTTGGCTGATAACACGGATGTCTACGCCTTCCGCAGCACCGAACAAGGACGCCGCGAAGGATTCGTGACGCTGATCTCGAACTTCATTCCGTTTCAGGAGCCGTCAGGTGGTCCACACTTCTACCAGTTCGACGACACGGTGCTTTATGAAATCAAGATCGACAACACCGGCGACGGACTCGAAGACATTAGTTATCAATTTCAGTTCACCACTCAGATCGTCAACCCGAATACCATTCTCGGCATGTCAGCCGTCAGCGAGGACGGAGTTATCACCAGACTCGATGACCCCGACTACAACGAGCGTCAGGTCTACACCGTCTCACGCCGAGATAGGACAACCGGCAAGAACGCGCGGGTTATCGCCAGTGGGCTTGTCACGCCTCCAAGTAACATCGGGGCGAAGGTCACGCCCAACTACGAAGCCCTCGCTCAACAAGCAGTGTACAACCTGCCGAACAACGGCGGACGAGTTTTCGTCGGTCAACGCGACGAAGGTTTCTACATTGATGTCGGCGGCGTCTTCGATGCGCTTAACTTTCGCTCGCAGGGCGCGGAGACGAACGGTGTCGATGGACTGTCCGGCTTCAACGTCAACACCATCGCGATTGAGGTTCCGATCTCGGCTCTCACGCGCAACGGCAGCATTCCTACTGCCTTTAATGATCCCAACGC
>JACCTF010000172.1 GCA_013812565.1 Pyrinomonadaceae bacterium
CGCCCGCCATCCCGCCGAAACTGAAGAGCGCATGAAACGATGACATGATCGGGCGGCGGTAAGCTCGCTCCAGTTCCACGGCTTGCGCATTCATCGCCACATCCATCGCGCCGTGGGTAACGCCGAGCACGACCAGCGCCGACCCCAGCGATAACCGGCTGGATGCCAACGCGGGCAAGATGACCGCGGCGCAGAAACCGAGCGCTGAAACTCTCGTCACCAGGCGGCTGCCGAAGCGCGCCGTCAACCATCCGGCCGTCGGCATTGCAACCAGTGCGCCCAGGGCCATCCCCAACAGCGCTGCTCCCAACTCGCCAGTCGTTAACGCGAGCCTTTGCTGCACCGCCGGGATGCGCGCCGCCCAACTCGCGAAGACAACCCCGTTGATGAAGAACGTTGCAGCGACGGCCAGACGCGCCGGTCGCAGCGCTTTGCTCCGGGTTAATTCGTCAGCGTTAGTAGTGTTTACGATCTCGACTTCTATTCTTAAGCTGCCTTTGCGAGTTGCACGAGCACCCGCCTACTTGTGAGCATTTTTGTAATGCATCGCGAGCAGGTCAAGGCCGAAGTCGCCGTTGAAATCTCGCCAGACCGTGTGGATATGGTTGGCGTTGTTTTGGACGTTGTCGTATTCGATCACAAACGTCGGACCTTGAATCCGGTAGTAGTGCGGTTGCCCCGCCTCGCCGCCGCCCGCCCACGCAAAGAAGATACGGTTGAACCCTGCCGCGCGAATCTTCTCCATTCTTGCCCTGGCGATGTCCGCAGGCATGCGCGACACGTAGACATTCAACAGATTCATCAAAATATCTTTTTGTTTGTCGCTGATCTTATTTGAAGCAAGACCGGCCGGGCTGAGCGGACTGACTTGACGATTGTTCCCTGTAAGAATGTCGCGCGGCGCATCGTTGCTTACCACCGCCTCAGACCGCTGTGTGCCGTCGAACGACTTGAGCAACAAACGCGCTTGATCCTCTTCGTCCTTCAGCGTCCGCAAACCTTTGCGCGCGCCGTGCCGGACTTCCGCCGGGTTAGCGCCGAAGAAAGATGGAGTGATCGCAACCGGCCTGTTGCCCGCGAGCGTGTAGTTGAGTGAAAGATGATGACCTTCGACGCGCCATCCCCAGACGCCGCGTGACCCGGGTTGCCCAAAGAGCGCGAAGTAGTAAAGCTCCGGATCGCGCACCGGCCCGCTCTGCTCGATCTCCTTAAGAACGTTCTCCAATTCGATAATTGTTGTCGCCTTCGTCAGACCGCTTTGGCTTAAACCCGCGCCGAGCAACGCACGGGCGCTCTCGCGCTGCGCCGCGTCGAGTTCTTTGAGCGGCAGACCTTGCCGCACACGTGGCACGAAGTGCCAGTTCTGACGCTCCTCTGCTTCAAAGGTCATAGCCATCTTAGCTCGCTGCTCAGAGTTGAGCGTCTTCAAAAGCTTCTCGGCCGCGTTTGCCATCAGGCGCGCCGAAAGAACTTGCGTGCTTGATCTGCTCATCGCTTGCGCGCCCGTGCTCATTGCGTTGTGGATGTGTGCGTGGTGCATGTGCGGCAACACGCTCGCTGCGGCAAGCGCTTTACCTAGAAACTCACGTCGTGTTCGTCCTGCTGTTTTGTCGTTTTGTTCATCACACATTTTTTGATCCTCAAGAGGTTTGAAGGGGTTGGAATGACAGGGTTGAGAATTTAGCGAATAGCGCTTGAAGATTGCCCGCTCGCTTCGTTGCGCTTCGCGGTCTTTGCGGCGAGCCACGTTCCGACATTACGCTCCAGCACATCGAGCGGCACGGCTCCCGCGCCAAGCACTACGTCGTGAAACTCGCGCACGTCGAAGTTGGAACCGAGTTCGCGTTTGGCGCGGGCGCGTAGTTCCTTGATCTTCAGTTCACCCGTTTTGTAAGCCAGCGCCTGACCCGGCCATGAAATGTAGCGATCAATCTCGTTGATGACATCGAGTTCTGATTTTGCCGCATTCTCTAAAAAGAAGTTGATCGCCTGCTGCCGATCCCACTTCATGGAATGCATCCCGGTGTCTACCACGAGACGGACGGCGCGCCACATCTCATAGGTCAACTGCCCAAACTTCGCGTATGGATCGTCGTAGAGTCCCATCTCATCGCCAAGCGATTCGGCATAGAGTCCCCAGCCTTCGACGAAAGCCGTGTAGCCGCCGTAGCGACGAAAGTTCGGAATATCGCCCTGCTCCTGCGCGAGCGCGATCTGCAAGTGATGCCCCGGCACCGCTTCATGCAGCGAGAGGGCCATCATCTCGTACTTGGGTCGGGTCTCCGGTTTGAAGAGATTGACGTAGTAAGTGCCGGCGCGTGAACCATCGCCGGCGGGGCGATTGTAGTAGGCG
>JACCTF010000208.1 GCA_013812565.1 Pyrinomonadaceae bacterium
CACCTGCCCTGTGCTGTGCCGTATCAATACCCATCGCTTGATACGTCGAACAATGTCCGGTGGTGCCACGATAGATCAGGCTTCCGCCGATCAGCGCCAAGACTACTCCGCTGGCTGAACCGCGCGTCAAACCATAGATTGCCAATGCGGCGCCGCCGATAGCTGATGCGACGCGCTCTGTTTCTCCGACATTGACGTTCGTCGATTTTTTGGGTTGTACATTGCTCACATTCTTTGTTTTTGTTAATGCCGTCTCGCTTGATTGCATTCTCTTAATCTCCTTGTAGTGTATTTGCCGCTTTCAGGACACCATAGTGAAAGATCAGGCTTGGTGTTGTCCGAAATCGGCTCGCATTTGATGTTTCTCAACAGCATGTCAAACTCTGTGCCCAGGCAAGCTGCAGTTCTCATTAAAGTCCCACACTTCCATTATCTATTCGTAGATTCGACACGACGCGACTCCGTAATCTTGGCGTATAGCGTCAACGCCTGCGCAACGACTTGATCCATATTGTAATACTTGTAAGTTGCTAAGCGCCCGACGAAATACACCTTCGGCGTGGCGTCTGCGAGCGCTTTATATTTTTTGTAAATCTCGGCGTTCTCAGGGCGCGGCACAGGATAGTAAGGGTCCCCTTCAGAGCGTGGGAACTCGTAGACGATACTTGTCTTGGCGTGCTCCTGACCCGTTAGGTACTTAAACTCAGTAACGCGTGTATAGAGGTGATCGTTCGGATAGTTCACGACCGGCGCCGGTTGGTAGATTGGTTTATCAATCGTCTCGTGCCGAAACTCGAGCGAGCGATAGGGAAGTTTACCATACCGAAAATCGAAGAATTCATCGACCGGACCGGTGTAGATCATCTCGCGGTAAGGAATAATCCTTTCGACTTCACGATAATCCGTATTAAGCAGAAAATGGATATTCGGGTGGTCCAACATCCGCTCGAACATGCGCGTGAACCCATAGAGCGGCATCGCTTGATAAGAGTCGGTAAAGTAGCGGTCGTCGCGATTGGTTCTGGTCGGAACCCTCGCCGTCACCGACGCATCAAGCTCCGACGGATCAAGGTCCCACTGCTTACGTGTGTAATTGCGAAAGAACTTCTCGTAGAGTTCACGGCCTACTTTGCTTACTACGACATCCTCGGAGGTACGAATCTGCTCCTTCTTTTCAGCTACAGAGGCAAAGAAATCTTCGAGCTGGAACGAGGTCAGGCTTAAACCGTACAGCTTGTTTATCGTGTCAAGATTTATGGGAATGGGGAGGAGTTGACCGTCCACGCTGGCAAGCACGCGATGCTGGTAAGAGCGCCACTCGGTGAAACGCGATAGGTATTCGAAGACTTCGCGCGAGTTAGTGTGAAAGATGTGTGGTCCATATTTGTGAATGAGGATTCCGGCATCGTTATGATGATCATAGGCGTTGCCGCCGATGTGCGGGCGTTTATCGACGATTAATACTTTCTTGCCGGACCCGTTAGCCAACCGCTCAGCCAGCACTCTTCCGGCGAATCCCCCTCCAACTACAAGATAGTCGAACATGTTCCCCCGTTATCTCGTCCGTTTAATCAGCGACCAGAGTGCCGGTCGCGCCGGCGGCAGGTCGTTTCGAAGTTATTGCTTGCGCTAGAGGAACAGAAATCGAGGTCGCCCCGATCACATTCTCAATTAACTGCCGCATGCGCGCCCAAGTGCGATCCCACGAGTTTTGTGCGAGAAAGGAATCAACTCGGCGGATGCGACCTTCATCTTCCTCTGTCATCGCAGCTTCAACCGCAGCAACAAAATCTGTCACCGTATCCGCGATTCTAACCAAACGCTGCTGCCCGTAAGGTCGCACCACATCGCGTATCGACGTGGAGACAACGGGCCGTCCTGCCGCGAGGTACTCTGGTGTTTTAGTTGGGCTGATGAAGCGCGTTGACTCATTTAGCGCGAACGGAAGTAGAGCAACGTCCCACCGCGCGATGTATGAGGGTAGTTCCGCATAAGACTTGCTGCCAAGGTAATGTATGTTTGACGAGCGTGGCAGCGATGCCGGATCAATCTTTACTACCGGGCCGATCATTACTATGTGCCAATCGGGGCGAGCCTCTGCGACGCCAACAATCAATTCAACGTCTAGTCGTTCATCGATAACTCCGAAGAATCCGAGCCGCGGGAAAGGAATCTTTGCCTGGTCAACTGGGTCTTCCTTAATCTCACGCGCGTGGGCAAAATGCGCGGCGTCGATGCTGGACGGAAAGGCGTAAACGTGCGGGTGCTGGTCACGCTTCGCTTCATAGAGGCTCTGTCCACCGGTGAAGACAAGGTTCGCACGGTCGAACAACTCAGCCTCTTGCTGCTTCATACGTCGCGGCGCATCCCTAAATGCTGACAGCTCATCCATGCAATCGTAAACAACCACTAGCGGTTCCAAATGACTTGTCCAAGTGGTTGCCATCGGCGTGTAGTACCACAGCACATACTCGCTGATGGCATGCTCCATGAACAGCGTATCAACCAGTTTTTGCAGGGCGAGATCAACGGCTTCTTCGTCAAGACCAGCCGGTAGATGTGGCACAATTACCGTAAGATTGTCTGTGCCTTGAATCGAGTCAAGCCTCGGGGATTCCGCGTCAAAGATTGGTTCTTCAATGAAGAAGACGCGGCGCTCGCTCGCACACCGACTGAGGAGATGTTGAGGTCTTTGGTAAACAAAGTCCCATCTTAGGTGAGATAAGCAGACAAGATCATAGTCTTCGTTAGAGAGCCTGTCGCCTAACTTGGAAGTGGGACGGCTCTGCCCGGCTTCGCGGTAAGCGCTGCCTGTAGCACCGACGCTCATCTTCCCCTGATTGAATCCATTTTGCATACAAATTTTCTCAGACTTTCCAATTGAATTTTACTTAGTGGTCAGAGTGTAGAAATACCTTTTTGGACATGCTATGAGCAGAAAGAGACCATCGATGCATTAAACTGAGTGTGTAATAATCTGCAAGCCAGCTTTGTACCAGGGTAAAATTACACCCAGGCGACGCTTGCGAGTTAAGGCTGGGCAGACCATTTGGCACGTCGGAATATAAGAAAGCTCTCGCTAATAAAACATATAATTATTCGAAGTTTCGTGGCGAGCGCTTATATTCTTTGTGTTATTTACCGACAGACAATAACACATTGAGATAGTTTCTGAAAATCGCCCTTACGAGCACAACCTTCACATTAATTACCTGCACATTAATTAATAGTTGAATCCAGTGTTCTTTTCCATACCATGCTACCTTGTGTTGGTTTTGCATATATTTTTGCATATATACAGCGAACTTCTGCACTGCACGGGTTTTCAAAACAATAAGGTCAGCAGCACAGAGTTTCATGCCCGAGGTGAAAAGCGGTTAAGAAGGTCTTCCGGTTGGTCGAGATTGATCGGTTTGGTAACAAACTCGTTGCACCCCGCCGTAAGAGCAGCTTGGTATTAAAAGATAAAAGGTGAGATCGGTTTGCAATCGAATCTCACCCTTTCTAACCCCCTGCTCGTTCGCTGATCGCATGGTGCTTAGCATCAATACAATCAACTATCTTGATGAGTAGGCTTTAAGTTTACCTCTATCAAGAAGGCGGCTTACCTACCCAATGAAATTCTTCTAGCTACTAACATAAACGCTTCCGCATAATGTTCAGCCCTGCTCTTAAAGGATGAATTTTTGAGTACGCTATAACCGCGTAATGACCAAACCATTGTATCTACTCCGGTCTTCACCACTATCCTTAGTTTTGGCAAGTGCAATTTACGAGATGTGGAAATTATGTGTCTGTACGTTTGCGTACTTAATTCAGGTAATAACTTTTAACCAATTATGGCTTACAACTCTGAAAATACTTAATGCATCTGAAACATTTGCACGAGTTAAGTAGTGGAGGTTAGATGGTTGCAGACAGCATCGATAAGATTCTCAATAGCTTTGATGAGGTAATGTCGCGCCTCTTGATTGAGCATTACCAGCAGCACCTTGCTGAACTTGATGTAACCTTGCCGCAAGGGCAGATATTGAGGATTCTTCGCCGTGGGTCTCTTGCGGCGGGGCAGTTGGCAAGCGAGCTTAGGATTTCAGCCCCGGCCGTCACGGGGTTGACTGACCGCTTGCTGCGTAAGGGGTTGATCGAACGCTCTGCTGCAACGGGCGACCGGCGCACGGTGATGGTCGCGTTATCGGCCAAAGGTAAAAAGCTAGTCGATGAATTTCGCGATCGACGCAGCGACATCTTCTGCGATGCGCTGGCAGAGTTGAGCGCCCCTGAACAAACCCAAACCGTGGAAGCTTTAAGTAAAGTGCTTGAGGCTCTGAAAACATACGAGCTGAAAGTACAGGAAAATGAAGACGCATGATTAGATCAACACAACAATAATTCTTAAACAACTAAAGGACATTGTTAGGTATGAAACATATTAAGAACAATAAGGGTGAATTTCCATCTGTGGAGGTTCACCCTATCTGTTTTTGTCTATCTTGATCATTTCGCACCGGCTGAAGCCGCTAAAGCCTCGATGTCCTCTAGGTTCTCATCCTGTGAGTTGTCCGCCCAGCTCACTTCGCAGTCACGCAGATAGCTGGCGAGTGCGTTGTCAAAAGATTGCAACAGCGTGCCACGCTCGCTCGCAAGGACACTATAGCGTGGGCGCGGCGCGGCAAGGCCCAACGCTTCGGTAGAACAGCTTTCAACATACGTAGGATCAAGTCCGACAAGTTGTGCCGCGCGGCGCGCCCACGTAGCCCAATCCGTTGCGCCCGCGTTTGCCAAATGCCACACACCGCGTTCGCCGTCAATCAACAGATCAAGGCAGGCATGCACAAGATCGGGGACGTAGGTTGGTGAAACGAACGCATCATCGGCAGCAACAAACCGGCGCCCATTGGCGAGGGTCCGTAGAGCTTGGATCATAAAGTTGTGCTCATCCCACGGCCCGAAGAAAGCGCTGGTACGAACCACCAGCGCTGAAGGCAAGATGCCCAGCACGCTTATCTCCGCCGTAACTTTGCTGCGCCCGTACATGCTAAGCGGCGCAGGGCAATCGCTCTCTACATACGGCGCATCCTTCGCACCGTCAAAGACTAAATCCGAGGAGAAGGTGAGCAACTGTATTCCGCGATCAGCGCAAGCAGCAGCCAGTCGGGTCGGGCCATCAACGTTCTCACGGAAGCATCGCTCGAAATCACGCTCGGCCGTATCTACGCCAACATAACCGGCTGCGTTCACGACCGCCCACGGGTTGAATCGGTCGAACGCCGCCCCGACAGAAGCCGGATCGGCGATGTCCATCTCCCGGCGCGTAAGAAGATGAAACGGAAGATTGCGCATGTCGCACAATCTTCCGAAAGCTCTCCCGAGCGTTCCGGTTGCTCCACTAATTAGTATCGGCCGCGGTGTTACGACCGGCGCGGGGTGCATCTTCGGTTCGTCGTCAAAGGCAGCAATGTAAGCTCCTGAATCATCAATGGCAAAGTCGTATATCAGGCGTCGCGATCCGCGCCACCATCCGGGAACAGCAAGGATCGGGTGGTCTGGCTCACGCCCTGCGGCTAAATCGCGGAGCGCGTGGGCGAGCACGGTGGCCCTGGGGTGCGGAGCACGCAGATCAAACACGCCGGGTTCGTAATGCTTGTTATTGCTGGTGATAAGATTGTTCCAATCATACGCGCCGAGCAGCGACCAAGCAGTGACGGCCCGCACATCCGCGCCTTCGGCACGCAAGCTTGTCGAAGCTTTCCAGACTTCCATCAACCAGCGTAGTTGTTCTTCACGCGTGCAACCGTTGTGCACTTCGGTGACGGCGATGGGCAAGCGGTAGCGCTCCCATGCTTCGGCGAGCAACTCGCGTGGGCCAGCCATGCCGGCGGCACGCACACGCACCGCCTCCACATCCGCATAGGCTTGGTGCTCATTGCCTCCATGTGTGCTTCGTGGATAAGGTTCAAGTCGCTCATCGAGAAAGCGCTCACTGGTTAAGTAATAGTTAAACCCGATAATATCCGGCGGGCAAGGGTTGTGGAGGAACCATTCAAGCTCTGCTTCCGTAATGCCCGCCCACAGCAGGTAGTCCCACATCGGGTGATCCGGCTTCACGCGACCGCACAACAGGTCAAACGTCAGCCACCGGCGATCATTCTCGAACTCCGCTTGGTAAGCGAGAGACGGGGTGCTGAACGTCTTGCCGAGATCATCGGTTTGCACAAGCTGCGCTTGCGGGTTCACTTCGCGAATCTGGCGCATCGCCAGCACCACGGCGCGACACTGCGTAACAAACGCGCGGGCGAAACTCAGTTCATCGCGCGCATGGGGATACCACAAGCCGTAAAGCCCACTGAAGCGCGCCGTGGTAAGCGGCTCGTTAACGGGTGTGTAAGCATCCACCCACGGGTAGCGCTCGGCGACCGCCCGGGCATAGCAAGCGAGATGTTCAGGAAAGTGAGGATCAACCAGACTGGTGTGCCGTGGGCCGCTGCCGTGATGAACCAATCCAACGATAGGGCGAATGCCCAGCGCACGTAAACGTCTGAGCCGCTCGTCGGCCCAAACCCATTGAGCCTGCTTCAATCCATGTGGCGCGGTGCGTTCCCATAAAACAGGGTAGCGCATTGTCGAGATGCCAAGCTCCGCGAACAGATCGAGGTCATCCGTCCGACGGGCATGACCGCTCCATTCGACTTGATCAAAGAAATCGTCGCCGACACGGTTAACGGTGCATTCCACTCCCGCCCACAACTCGAGCGGCGCGGGTTCATGAATCCTCTTGCTTGTCATTAAGACTCCTAATAAAGTGACAAGTAAATAGTGACAAGTGACAAGATGAAGGCAAGTTCTTTCTCGTCACTTGTCACTATTTACTTGTCATTCTTCTATGCGTTGACTATCTCGCCGCCGTTGAGGTGCAGGCTTGCGCGATATTTCGGATCGTCGGCCTGCGGGCGCGGCCGCATCTCGGACTCAAGGCCCGGTTGGCGGTCTTGGTGCTGCGGTGGGTGAAGTTGCTGTTCTTGATTTTGCTTTTTGTCCTTCGACATATCTTCTCCCCTATGTTCTGCAAAAGTCCGATGCATACATCAACACGTCTGGAAATTACACACGAACCGCTAACGCGCTTATTGAAAAGCTTGGTTCATTTACCCTTACAGTGATGCATTGATTGTGCTTTGCGGTCAAGTCGTTGAAGCGGCTGGTTAGACTTGTGAACAATCTGTTTCTAAAACGAAAGCCGTGACTTTTCCTGTTCCGACGAACCATTTTTGAAGCTTTAAAAGAATTACGAGCAGAAAGCAAGCGGGACTACACAACCCTTAAAACGTAGCCCCGCGCTCCCAAATGTTCTGTCCAGTTGTTTGCGCGAGAGTGTAGGGATTAGCCTCTCAGGCGTCTGTACGACACCGCACAGTTCGCTAGAATTCTCACTCACGACTACATTGCATAAGCGACTACAACGCTTCCATTGCTGCACCCATCTCGCCCGCGCGCCGGGGCTTTGCTCCATGTTATATTTGTCCGCCTTCGGAGAATCATGTACAAGCTGGTAGCTTCAGCAGCTACGCAGGGCGAGATATTTATATTCAAGGTTAAGCTCCTGCCGCAAAAATCAATATAAGGGGAGATTGGCAAATGCCTAAAAAGAAGCCGGAAGAGTTTCAGTATTTGAGTAACGATCCTGATTTCGTGGCGAATCCAGAGATCAGTGAATTTATGGAGGAAGAGATCGCGCGCGCGCCCAGAGATCCGCATGGACTCGTCGAGCGTCTGCAGGAAAACACGGCTGCCTCGCCGCTCGATTCGGGCGGCGACGTTGACGCTTCGTGGGAAGATGTTAACGACAGCGGCACCGAGTCAGTCTCCGGCGACAACCCCACTCCTGACCAAAGTGTTACGGAAGAAATCGCCCACGCCGTCGGCGTCAACTATGAAGACAACGAGGACTTGGAGTTTATTGATAAGATCGAGCGGCGTGACCGGGAACGCTTTGAACTTGACCCTCGATCAAAGACCGAAGACAACTCAATATAGTGACAAGTGACAAGTAAGAAAAAGACATGCCATTGGCTTTACTTGTCACTCGTCACTTGTCACTCATGAAGTCACTTGTCACTATTTTCTGAGCGTGATTCGGTTGATAACTACCTTGTCGGCGGGGCGGCTTTCTGTTCCCGGATCAATCGGCGCAGTGCTTATCACATCCGCATTGTTGATTCCCTCAATCACGCGGCCGAATACCGTATATCGCTGGTCAAAAGCTGGTTGGCGTTTCAGGGTGATGAAGAACTGGCTGTTTGCTGAATCCGCAGCGGTTCCTCTTGCGGCACCGACCGCGCCGCGCTCGTACAGGAGGTCGCTGAACTCTGCCGGTAAATTCGGTTCATTGGAACTGCCGCTGCCATCATTCCTGGGATCATCATCGCGCGAAAGTGGGTCGCCACCCTGGATGATGCCTAGTCGCGGATCGATGCGGTGGAAGGTCGTGCCGTTGTAGAAGCCTTCGCTGATGAGTTTCTTAAACCGCTCGACCATCCGCGGCGCGATGTTCGGGTAAAGCTCGATAACGATGTTGCCATAATCGGTTTCAATCACCGCCACTTCCTCATCTGCTTGCGGCTTCACCCCCTTTTTAACCTCTGCGCCATCGACAGAATCTTCTGCATCAAAGTCTTTTGTTTTCGTCTGCTCGCCGCATGCGATAAGAAGAAACACCAGGGTCATTACCACAGCACTTTGCAACATCACTCTGCGATACGGCATCCTGTTTGAACCAAGCTGCATAATTTATTTACCCGCCATCCACCTTCAGTTTTTAGAACAACTTTCGACTATCAAGCAGAATCGTTACCGGCCCATCATTAATGAGTTCCACCCCCATCATCCGCCGGAAACTTCCGGTTGCCACGCGCCCCACATTGCGGCGCGCTTCCTCGACGAAGCAGTTATAAAGCGGCTCGGCCACTTCCGGCTGGGCGGCATCGCTCCACGACGGTCGCCGCCCACGTCGCACGTCACCATACAGGGTAAACTGCGAGACAATCAATAACCCGCCGCCCGCATCAACCACTGATAAGTTCATGCGCCCTTCCGCGTCGTCAAAGATACGCACGGCGGCGATCTTCTCAACCAGGTACTTCGCATCTTGCTCTGCGTCATCACGCGCAATGCCGAGCAGCACGACGAGACCGCCGCCGATCTCGCCGACAACTTCGTTTTCAACTTTTACACAAGCGCGCGTCACACGCTGCAATACGGCTCGCACAGTGGTTCTATCAAAGGAGGCTACGCCAAGGCTTTCCAACCGGCAGACATTCTCATCAACAGCTGCGTCCGGTCAAGCCAAGCAGGTAACCTTCGAGGCATCTCAACATCCCTTCATTGTTCAAATCTTTCAACGCAATCTCTACACTCTTGTGTGCGGCGTGATAAACTGCCGCGCTTCTAAACGAGTATGAATGAAGAACCCACGCGCCCATCAAATTCTGAAGTCCAGCCTGCGCCGCTGGTTGCCATTATCATGGGGAGCCAATCTGACTGGGAAACAATGCGCCATGCCGACGAAGTGCTGACTCGCTTTGGTGTGCCGCATGAATGCCGGGTTGTTTCAGCGCATCGCACTCCTCTATGGATGGCTGAGTTTGCTGCTAATGCTGAAGCGCGCGGATTGGAGTTGATCATCGCCGGCGCGGGGGGCGCGGCACACTTGCCGGGGATGGTTGCCGCGCAGACATTGCTACCCGTGCTTGGTGTTCCCGTCGAAAGTCGCGCGCTTAGTGGAATGGATTCGCTTCTCTCCATTGTGCAGATGCCTGCCGGGATTCCTGTCGGCACGCTTGCCATCGGACAAGCGGGTGCAACCAATGCGGCGCTGCTCGCCGTGGCGATTCTTGCCCGCACCAGACCCGAGCTGCGAAACAGCTTGCATGAGTTTCGTTCGGAGCAGGAACAACAAGTACGCGGAGCGACGCTGCCGTGATGACCCACCCCGTCCTTCCCGGCGCAACCATCGGTGTGCTCGGCAGCGGCCAGCTTGGTCGAATGTTCGCAATTTCCGCGCGGCGCATGGGCTACCGCGTCCACACCTACTCGCCCGAAACCGACACGCCAACCGGACAAGTCGCGGATGTAGAAATCACGGCCCCCTATACGGACCTGGATGCCGTGCGCGACTTCGCCCGCACTGTACATGTCGTTACATTTGAATTTGAAAACATTCCCGCTTCGACTGTTGAGACAATCGCTGAACGCGCTTGTGTACGGCCAAGCGGTTTTGTGCTTCACACAACGCAGCATCGTCTGCGCGAGAAGACAGCACTCGCTCAAGCGGGGTTTCCCG
>JACCTF010000211.1 GCA_013812565.1 Pyrinomonadaceae bacterium
CTCCGTGACTATGCCGATCACGACCGCATCCAAGTCCCACTTGCTGAAAATGTCTATAACCTCGCGCTCACGCCCCCGGCGCGCGACGAGCAACATGCGCTCTTGCGATTCAGAGAGCATGATCTCGTATGCGGTCATCGCTGCTTCGCGTTGCGGCACGAGCGAGAGATCAAGTTCGATTCCCGTTCCGGCGCGCGCCGCCATCTCGCACGAGGATGACGTGAGACCGGCCGCCCCCATGTCTTGAATACCAGCGACGGCGCCGCTACGCATCACCTCAAGGCACGCCTCCAACAGCAGTTTCTCCAAGAACGGATCGCCAACCTGCACCGTCGGGCGTTTGCTCAAAGCTTCATCGTCAAATTCTGCTGAAGCCATCGTCGCGCCGTGAATACCGTCGCGCCCCGTTTTCGCACCGACGTAAAGAACTGGATTGCCGACTCCGCTGGCGCGCCCGAAGAAGATTTGATCGTGCCGCACAAGACCGAGCGCAAAAGCATTAACCAGCGGATTGAAAGCGTAAACGTCATCAAAGATTGTTTCGCCGCCCACGGTCGCAACACCGAATGCGTTGCCGTAGTGCGCGATGCCGGAGACGACTCCGGCGAGCAGACGGCGATTGCGCCTTCCATGCTCCGAGTGATTTAGCGTTCCGAACCGCAAGCTGTTCATCGCTGCAATGGGGCGCGCGCCCATTGTGAAGATATCGCGGAGAATGCCGCCGACGCCGGTCGCCGCGCCCTGAAACGGCTCGATAAAGGATGGATGATTGTGCGATTCGACCTTGAAGGCGACACACCATCCGTCGCCGACATCAACCACACCAGCGTTCTCACCCGGCGGAACAATCACACGCTCGCCCGCCGTCGGCAATCTTCGCAGATGAACCCGCGAAGATTTATAAGAGCAGTGCTCCGACCACATCACCGAGAAGATACCGAGTTCCACGAATGTCGGCTCGCGCCCAAGCAACTCTTTGATACGCGCGAACTCCTCCGGCGTGAGATTGTGCGCGGAAACAACATCAGGTGTAATCATAAAAGTGATGAGTGATAAGCAATGAGTGATGAGTGAGAACAAGCGTCTGTCTTGTTACTCATTACTCATCACTCATTGCTTATCACTTTTTCTATAGCTGCTCGGACTTCGGCGAGCTTGATGCGACCCATGTGTCTGAAGACAACCTGCCCGCGCTTGTCGAAGAGAAAAGTTACTGGAAGTCCCGCCGCGGCGTCGGCCCGCTGTGGATCAATTGCACCGATGGATACGGAAGGGTCTGATGTGTTCAAAAGAAAGGCGGGCGCGTCCATGTGCATCTCGCGAAGAAACTGCAGCACGCTGGTGTTAATCTCCGCTATATCGTCAAGTGAGACGGTGATGAAGCGCAGACCGCGCGGGCGATACTCGGCGTCTAGTTTAATGAGATCAGGAAACTCATCGCGGCACGGTTCGCACCATGTAGCCCAGAAATTGACGAGCAACGGACCGACATTCTCTGCTGCGCCCACTTGCAACAACTTGCGTAGCGCTGCGTCGTCGATTTCGCGCACTTCTATCTTTGCTGCCGACGCCTTGTTTATCGCTGCGGCATTACGGCGCGTGCTTGTTTGTGAGTTCGTTTGTCGTTTGGGGTTCGATTTAACTTGCGGCGCAGAGTTTGTTTGGCGCACGCCCTGGGCCGTTATTGAAGCGGCCAGAAATAGAATAGTGAGGCTCAAGTTGAGCGCCAACAAGAAGGTACAAGCGTAGTGCTTTCTCATGTTTCTATTTAAGGCTCCTTACTCAAAACAATTTGACGGGAAAGATTCGCAAGATTAGCAGCACCCGCCGGGGTGGGGCAACTCGGAAGCAAGCGACGAAAATTAACAGCACGTAAGCTACAAGAAGCCAGCTTGCTTCCCATCTGTTTATGAGTTGTCCGCCGTCGCTCTCTGCAGCGTGAAACACCACAGCATACGATCTTCGCGTTCATCAAAACGGTGCTCGCCGTTTGTCACGCGCCACAGTCCCATGTGCAGCCAGCGCCCGACCGCCAATTTGTTAAAGAGCGGAACGCCGTGTCCAGCCTCAATGGCGGCAAGCAGCGACCGATTGCCTGGACTCAATTGCTGATCGCCGTGGCGACCTTCGCCTGTGTAGTGAATTGTCTCGTTGCGTTGATTAAAGCGGTCAGGGTAGCAAGGATTGATGCGGCCGAAGTCTGTCAGCAACGAGATGATCTGACCTTGACGATGATAGATACCATTGCGCGTGCGATGTATGAGGTTAACTTCGGTCCAGGAAAGAATCTCACCGTCCGCCGCGCTTTCCGGTAATCGCACTGGCTCAGTCGCAGGTACACGAGCAGGCGCCAGGTGCTCGATGCCCTGAGGATCACGCGGCTTCATCTTTCTTGCATTGCGGCGAGCGTATTCGACAGCGATTGAAAAATGGGTCGCCCGTCGCTTGAACCCAACATCTCTTCGCAGGCGCGTTCCGGGTGCGGCATGAGTCCCATGACGTTGCGTTTGCGGTTGCAGATACCGGCGATCCAATCACGGGAGCCGTTCGGGTTCGCTGCTTCAGTCAGCGCGCCGTCTTCATCACAGTAGCGAAAGACAATGCGATTATCGCGTTTGAGTTCGGCAAACGTCGCTTCATCGCAGACATAGTTGCCTTCGGCATGCGCAATCGGCAGGCGAAGAATTTGCCCCGATTCTAACTCGCTCGTGAAAGGCGTCGCCGAGGTTTCAACGCGCACAGAGATGTGTGCGCAGGTGAAGTGAAGGTCATGGTTGCGAATCAGCGCGCCGGGCAGAAGTTTAGCTTCGCAAAGAATCTGAAAGCCGTTGCAGATGCCGAGCACCAACCCGCCGCGCGCGGCAAACTCGCGCACCGAGTTCATGACCGGCGAAAAACGCGCGAGCGCTCCGGCGCGCAAGTAGTCGCCATAGGAAAAGCCGCCCGGAATCACCAGCGCATCATAACTGCTTAAATCCGTATCGCGGTGCCAAACGAAATCGACCGGCTGACCAACGTGCTTCGACAGCACATGGTAGGCATCATGATCGCAATTAGAACCCGGAAAAATAACAACGCCGAACTTCACTCTTCAATCTCCACACGGTAATCTTCAATAACGGGATTCGCGAGAACCTCACGCGCGATACGCTCGGCCGCTTCCTCCACACCCTTCGGATCAAGCGACTGATCCAAAGCAATTTCGAAATACTTACCCTGCCGCACATCCGCAATTCCTTGAAATCCGAGAAGCTCCACTGAATGCTGGATAGCCTTGCCCTGCGGATCAAGGACGCTCGGTTTAAGCGTGACGTAAACTTTTGCTTTCATGGATAACAGGTAAACGGTGACAAGTAACAAGTGACAAGCAAGAATCAAAGAAACAATTTTTTATCTTGTCACTGTTTACTTGTCACTTGTCACTCCTCCTTAAAGACTCGCGTGAAGACCTGATCGACGTTTCGCAAATAAGTGTCTGGGGAGAAGATGCGCTCGATTTCTTCGGATGAAAGATGCGCGGTGATGTCTTTGTCGGCAAGCACGCGCGTGCGAAAATCGCCGCCTTCAATTCCTTCTTCCCAGACTTTCATTGCATTACGTTGAGTCCACTCGTAAGCAGTTTCGCGCTGGACGCCGCTTTTAGTCAAAGCGAGCAGCAGTTGACCGCTGAAGACGAGGCCGCCGGTCGCTTCCAGGTTGGTGCGCATGCGTTCCGGGTAGACGACTAGATCGGCAAAGAGCGATGTTGCTTTGGCTAACATGTAATCAACGGCGATGGATGAATCCGGCAGAATGACGCGCTCGGCAGATGAATGCGAGATGTCGCGTTCGTGCCAGAGCGCGATTGATTCAAGACCGGCTAGACAGTTTCCGCGCACGACGCGGGCGAGTCCGCAGATGCGTTCCGAGAGAATCGGGTTACGCTTGTGCGGCATCGCGCTTGATCCCTTCTGGCCCGTGCGAAAACGTTCTTCGGCTTCGCGTACTTCGGTGCGTTGCCAGTGACGAACCTGTAGGGCGAACTTATCAAGCGAGGAAGCGATGATCGCTAAAACTGAGAGGTACTCGGCGTAAATATCACGTTGAATGATCTGCGTTGAGACGGGCGCAGGCGTGAGACCCAAGCGTGCGCAGACGCGTTCCTCAACGATTGGATCAAGGTGGGCAAACGCACCGACTGCGCCGCTGATCTTGCCGACGGCGACCGACTCGCGCGCCCGTTCAAGCCGCCTCTGATTGCGCTGCATCTCGTCATACCATAGGGCGAACGTCAACCCAAAGGATGTCGGTTCAGCATGGACGCCGTGCGTGCGTCCGATCTGCGGCGTCTGGCGAAACTCGAAAGCGCGCCGCTTTAACACAGCCATCAACTTTTCAACTTTTTCGAGCAACAGATCGCACGCATCGCGCAGCAGCAAGGCGTTCGCCGTGTCCACAACGTCCGAAGATGTTAATCCGTAGTGAACGAAGCGCGCTGCTTCACCGATGGATTCAGCGAGTGCAGTGGTGAAGGCGATGACATCATGATTTGTCGTCCGCTCGATTTCGTTGATGCGCTCGATGGTGAAGTGAGCGCGAGTCCTTATCTGCTCAAGCGCATCGAGAGGGATTGTGCCCATCTCGGCATGAACTTCACAGACGGCCAGCTCGACATCAAGCCACTTTTGAAACTTGTTCTGCTCGGACCAGAGCCGACCCATTTCGGGAAGTGTGTAACGAGAGATCATAG
>JACCTF010000233.1 GCA_013812565.1 Pyrinomonadaceae bacterium
GTGTCAGCGAGCGTTGGCGCTTGATCCCGGCTCCGTCGCCGCACACGTTGTGCTGCGCTGGGCATATGAGCGCAAAGGTATGCACACCCAAGCGTTCACGATCTACGAAAAAGAGCGGGCGTTTGCAGGCAACACGCCGACGACCCGGGTGAAGCTCGCGCATGTGCTCGCGGCAGGGGGGCGAAGTTCGGAAGCGCGGGAAATAGTTCAGCAGTTGGCGGCACGGCGCAAGCGAGAGTGGGTGACTGCCTATGAGATTGCCGTGATCTATTCGCTGCTCGGCGACCGCGACCAGGCATTTCAGTGGCTCGCCCAAGCCGAAAGGGAGCACGCCGTCGGTTTCACGTTCGCACGGGTCGATCCGCACCTCGACAATATTCGTTCTGATCCCCGCTACGCCGAGCTGCTGCGTTTGTCGGCCATCATAAACTGATCTAGGAGATTCACTCCGTTGGCAATCAAGCGCAGAAGCCGGTAGGTGAATGGCGTGTACACTTTCGATTGTAGAGAATCGTGCGATGACCGTCAGCCCACGAACATTACTCAAAATCGAATCACAGAAGATCGGCACACTCTTTCAGCCCCGGAAGGAGCGCAAGAATTGAGCTTAGTGTGCAAGCGCTGGGGCAGAAGAGCTCCGGCTCGACCAGCCCCGCAAGGAGCGGAAGATGCTTTGCGCTTTGATAAACCAACTTCTTTCGCCCTTTCAGGACTTCTCTACTGCGGGACGTCCCAAATAGGGCGTTAAGGTAGCTCGCTGTTTGAAAAATGGTAAGTCTTGCCCAGCGTTTCAGCACTAAAATTAATCCAGCTTAGAACTACCTCCTTGCATCTATGCTAGTAACTGGTGCATGATGTCTATCAGTTACTCCTTCTCTCGCGCATCAACGGTGATGCGCCTCCGCCCGAAGCAGGCGGCAGCGTTTTAGGATCGTTCGAGAGCAGGCTACCATCAACCGCAGAAGCCGCTCTTTATTGAGCATCCGAACCCGTAAGCCTTCGCCTGACGACCGTGACACCGAAGACGCTTCCCGATCGACCGCTTCTCCAGCACAACTCCTATCAGAGGAGAACCACAGGTAAATACAAATGTCTATGAAACTCTATGTCGGTAATCTCTCGTTCCAAACGTCGAGCGAAGATTTGCAGCAACTCTTCGGGCAAGCGGGTACGGTCGAGTCCTCGTCCGTAGTCGAAGACCGCGAGACGGGACGCTCACGCGGCTTCGGCTTTGTCGAAATGTCCACGAAGGAAGAAGGTCAGAAAGCCATCGAACAATTTAACGGCAAGGAAGTCGACGGTCGCGCCTTGAACGTCAACGAAGCCAAACCCCGTGAAGATCGCAATGGTGGGGGCGGCGGTCGCGGCGGCTATGGCGGCGGCGGCAACTCTCGCTACTAACCGGCCGCTCTTTCCTTCCGGCGACTCTCTAACACAAAGCCTCCGGCACAGCATTTTGCCGGAGGCTTTTTACTTTCAGTAAATAACATCTGCCGCACCGGCAGAGCTAGACGTATAGGGCTGGCGCTCAGGCTCGTCGCGCCGGTTGAGAAAGCATCTTGCTACCTGCCTTTAGTCGTGCCGCCGCCGTAAGCCTGAGCGTCCCCGAAGCACTCTCACCTGTCATTCATACCTGTGACACGAATCAGCGTTCGTTTCCCCGCGCCGGGCGAGCCGGTAAAAGTAGAGGCATTAAGCGAAAGAGGAATGTGATGGAAAAACATGATTACAAGATTGGTGATCGCATCGATAAGATGTGCGCGGTGTGTGGCGAGGAACGTGGGCACACGATCACGCGTGTGACAAAGCGCAGCCAGGTGTCGCTCGTTAGTTGCCCGAAGTGCGGAACATCCAGCTCGTTACGGAAAGGTCAAGCGATTCTCAAGGGGGTAGCACCGGCCAAGGCGAGCGCGCCCTATGATCGTAGGCACACGTACCGGGCGGGGCAAACCATGCTGCACTCGGCTTTCGGCGAAGGCGAGGTGACGGGGGTCATCGAGGGGCGAAAGATCGACGTGCTGTTCACTGACCGTCTGCGTCGACTCGTCCACTCGTTTGCCTAAAGCAACGGCCGTGTCGCTGCCGTCAACGGGACGGATTCCTATAGTGATCTCGTGACAAGTTGGGGATCACATGTAGAGTCGCACATCGTCGATTGTGTAATCACGAAGCAATGAAAAAGAGACGCGACGACTCTCGTTTGATGGGGTCAGGAAAGGAAGGCAACGCTAAGTGATCATAAACTCATGGCCGGAAGAGATCGAGAGCATATACCAGGCATGGATCGGTAGAACCAAGCATTTCGGAGACATCGATGCTGATACAAGATTCTATAGATTTATCTGGAAGTGTATTGATCAACCTACTCACGCTCCGGGTGCAAGCGTATTGCAGGAGCGTGTGAAGCAAGACTTGAAAGACTACGATTTCAAGT
>JACCTF010000271.1 GCA_013812565.1 Pyrinomonadaceae bacterium
TTGCTCAGCATTTAGATGCGCTTGCCCTACGTGTACACCTTAGCTCGAAGGAGAAATTGTTATGGGAATGTCAATGGGCGGTGGCGGTAGCTACAATTCTGAGATCAATGTGACGCCGATGGTAGACGTTATGTTGGTTTTGCTAATTATCTTTATGGTTGTAACACCCTTGCTGCAACAAGGCGTCACGGTTGCGATTCCGCGTGATTTGAAGAATCCAGAGGAAGATCCGGCGATTATCAAGGAGTCCTCAGTAGTAATCGTTGTGACAAAAGACAGCGAGTATTACTTTGGAAAAGAGCCGATCAATAAAGCTGAGTTGAAGAGCAAGATCGAAGATCGAATGGCGAACAAGCAGCCGAACGAACGGATTGTCTACATTAAAAGCGACATCAATGCTAAGTACGGCGATGTTGTGGAGGCTATTAACACAATTCGGCAAGCTGGCGTCGATCAGATCGGACTGGTCGCTGACAAAAAGAAAGGCGGTGCCGCTGAGGCAACTACTGCGCCCGCTGCGGCTTCGTGAGTGATGCAACATCTTGATATGAACGTCTCATCTGTATGAGCCTTCAATGAAAGCAAGAGGAGTATAGTTATGGGAATGTCTGCAGGAAGCGCGGGCGGTGGTTCAAAAGCCGTACCATTCATCAACGTCACCCCGCTAATCGATGTGCTGTTAGTGCTGTTGATCATTTTCATGGTGATCACGCCGCTCAAGCCAAGCCGCTTCAAAGCTTTGGTTCCGGAAGAACCCGACCCAAACCAAACCGAAGTATTACCTAATCCCCTGACGCTTGTGGTGACCATCGATAATGATCTCAAATTAAAGCTCAATACAGATGAGATTGGATCGGTCAATGACACAGGCAAGTTAAGCAGTAGGCTGGCTCAATTGTTTGACCAGCGGCGACAAGATCGCGCGTACAAGTCGGGTATGGAAGGTCGTACTGATTTGCCAGAGGAAGACCGCATCGAGAAAGGGGTCTTCATTAAAGCGCCACGCTCGCTTAACTATGGTGAAGTTGTCAAAGTAATTGACTCTATCAAAGGTGCTGGCGCAAACCCTGTCGGATTACAGGTAGATGATTTGGCACAGTAAGACCTCGTTAACATGACGATTTGCAAGCTAGTGAAATCAAGCGAAATTTCAGTCACGTCAAGCTTGTTTACTCTCAACCATCTTTCTGGGAGCTATCAATGAAACTCTTCCACACCGGAGTCGCCTGTGCGCTCCTAAGCATCGCTGTTATCAGTTCCGGCTGCGGAACGATCAACAGAATTCGCGCTAAAAACCAGTTGAATGAGGGCGCCCGAACTTACAAAGCTGGTAAATTTGCCGAAGCCGAGGAGCATTTCCAGAGAGCGGCGGAACTTGATCCAACGCAGACAAACGCGCTCTTTTTCCGCGCGCGCTCTATACACTCACAGTATCGCCCGGGCGTCGAGGGCGAACAGAACAAAGAAAAGGCTCGTGAGGCGATTGCCGCTTATCAAAAAGTGCTCGAAGTCAATCCGCAAAACGACGAGGCATACATTGCCGTAGCTTCCCTGTATCGCGCCATCAACGAAGAAGACAAGGAACGCGATTGGATTACCACGCGCGCGAACCTTGATTCTATGCCAAAAGTGAAACGCGCCGAGGCGTATGCGGTATTGGCTAGCAAACAGTGGAACTGCGCCTTCACGATTACAGAGCAAAAACAGAATCAGAAGAATGTAACCAAACCCGACGGCAAGGTTATCATCCAGTATGTGAAGCCAAAAGAGCAGAAGGACTTTGACCAAGCTCAGCAGTGTGCGGTAGAGGGTTTGAGATTAGCCGACCAAGCCATTAGCCTGGATCCAGACAGCGAGGTGGCGTGGTCATACAAAACTAACTTGCTAAACCAAATGGGCCGGTTGGCTGAGATGGAAGGCAATGCTGGAAGAAAGAGCGAGTACGATAAACAAGCGCAGGTAGCGCAACAACGCACCAGCGAGTTGAACGAAATTAACAAACAGCGTAAGAAGGAAGAAGAAGCGCGCAAGGCTCCGGCGCAATCAACCAGCTAAGACCGCGAAGCCCACTTGCAAATGTAAAGGCGGATCAAACGCCCGCCCCTCCTGCCTAATGCCATAGGGTGATGCTTGCCTTCAAAGGTCGAGCATCACCTATTCTTGTATTTGCTGGTTGTTCGTTGAAGATAGCAGCAAGCAACGACGCTACGGGTCGCAGCATCTTGAAGAAGCAGCAGGCGCTTACTTAGATAAGCGGTTATTACCAGATTTATGATCCGCATCGAAGAAATAGTTGACAAAGTTCGCCGTAACCACCCGCAGGCCGATCTTGATCTTCTGCGTCGTGCATACTTTTTCTCGGCACGCGAACACCGTGGGCAAACGCGTGCCTCAGGCGAACCATACCTTGTACACCCGCTTGAGGTGGCGAACATTCTGGCTGAGATGCGTCTTGATGAAGTGCCGGTGGCGACCGGGCTACTCCACGATGTTGTTGAAGACACGCTTGTCGAAGCGGAAGCGATTCGCCAATACTTCGGCGATGAAATCGCGCATCTAGTTGAGGGTTTAACTAAGATCGCACAAATCAGTAACGCCTCGCGCGAGGAACAGCAAGCCGAAAACTTTCGCAAGATGTTGCTGGCGATGGTTGACGATGTACGCATCGTGCTGATCAAACTTGCCGACCGCTTGCATAACATGCGGACGCTCAGCTATCTCAAGCCGGAGAAACGGCAACGCATTGCGCAAGAGACGCTCGACATCTATGCCCCGATTGCGCACCGTCTCGGCATGGGCCGGTTGCGCGGCGAGCTTGAGGACCTTGCCCTACAGCATCTTCACCCTGACGAGTACCGCGCGCTCGCCGCACAACTAGAAGCACGTCGCGCTGAACATGAAGCCTTTTTGAAGATGGTCACTTCGCGGATCGAGGAAAAACTTCATGAGGCGGAGGTGCCGGTCACGAGTGTTGAAGGACGTATCAAACGCCTGTACTCGGTATGGAAAAAGTTGAAACTGCAGAAGATCGAACTCGATCAAGTCTATGACCTAGTCGCAGCACGTATTGTCACCCCGAACGAGGTGCGTCATTGCTACGCCGCGCTCGGAGTTGTTCACAACACATGGCTGCCCGTCCCGGGTCGCATCAAAGATTGGATCGCGACACCGCGCGACAATCTCTATCGTTCGCTTCATACATCTGTTATCGGCTCCGAAGGTCAACCTTTTGAAGTACAGATCCGCACCGAAGAAATGCACCGTATCGCGGAAGAAGGAGTCGCCGCTCACTGGAAATATAAAGAAGGAAACCGCGGCACGCACGACGACGACGAAGCTTTCAACTGGCTGCGCTCGCTTGTTGAATGGACGCAGGAGGTCAAGGATTCGCGCGACTTCCTCGAATCCATTAAGCTTGATCTATACCCGAAAGACGTTTATGCATTTACGCCGATGGGGAGGGTTATTCAACTGCCACGCGGGGCGACGCCGGTTGACTTCGCTTATGCGATTCACTCCCAGGTGGGACACACCTGCACCGGCGCGCGCATACATGGGCGCATCGTACCGCTTCGAGCGCCGCTTCAGAACGGTGATGTCGTTGAAATTCTCACCTCACCGAACGCACACCCCAGCCGCGACTGGCTGAACTTTAGTGTTACTTCGCGGGCGCGCAATCGTGTACGCCACTGGGTCGCCGAGCAGCAACGCGCTGAATCAATGGAGATCGGACGTAAACTCTTTGAGAAAGAGGCCGCGCGATTCCAGCTTTCGGCGAAAAAGCTTTTGAGCGATGGCGATACAGGTTTCAAACGTGTCGCCAGTGATTATGGTTACGGGCGGGTTGATGATCTGATGGCGGCAATTGGCTATGGCAAACTTGTGCCGCGCAATGTGATTGCAAAATACCTCGGGCCAGAGAAGTTTGCTGAACTGGAGGAAAGGAAAGAATCGCGTCTGCGCAACGGCGTACGCGAGGGCGTGCAGGCCGTTAAGCGTTTGATATACGCGGGGGACGACTCGATCACCGTGCGCGGCGTGGACGATCTACTAATCACGCGCGCACGATGTTGCAGTCCGGTTCACGGCGAAGGGATCGTCGGATACATCACCCTCGGCAAAGGCGTTGCGGTGCATGCTGACCGCTGCAAAAATGTGCTGCAGTTGATGGTTAATCCCGAGCGCATTGTTGAGGTCGATTGGACCGGACGCGCGGCGACGGCGGCGTATGGGGTCAAACTGCTGGCGATTACAGAGAATCGCACCGGCATGATCGCCGGAATCACCGGTGCAATCTCCGATATGAAGACTGGAATTCGCGACGCCCGCGCTGCGATCTCTTCCGATAACCGGGGGCGGATTGAGGTGACGGTCGAAATCTTTGATGTAAAACACCTGGATAAAGTGATTCGTGCGATTCGCAAAGTGCCTGGTGTGCTCGATGTCGAACGTATGGAGGGAGGAGCGTGAGGAAAGGATGAAGGATGAAGGCGGAGGGATGAAGTAGATTCATAGAAAACAGAAAGTATGTGAGTTCCGCAGATTCTTCAGATTCTGTTACCTGATATCTTCGTAATCAGCCTTCATCCTTTCCGCTGCTGCGTTGCTGCACCGCGAAAGCTTCTGTTAGAATCCGCGGTTTACTTGCTGCTCAAGGAAAGAGAGTGTCTGTTTCGTGAAGCAAACGATTGAAACTGAGAAAGCGCCGCGAGCGATTGGCCCGTACTCGCAGGCTGTTGTTGCCGGTGGGTTTGTGTTTGCTTCGGGACAGATTCCACTTGATCCGCAAACGGGTGAGTTTGTGGCAGGCGGAGTCGCAGAACAGACCAAACAGGTGTTGATTAATCTGATAGCTGTTCTGGAAGCTGCCGGATCGAGTCTCGACCAGGTGGTGAAAACTACAGTTTTCCTTGCAGATATGAAGGACTTTGCGGCGATGAACGAGGTGTATGGTCGTTACTTTAGCGCGGAGCCGCCAGCACGCGCGACGGTGGAAGCCGCGCGTCTTCCTCGCGATGCTCGGGTTGAAATCGAGGCAGTAGCGATTGCCGGGAAATAAATTGATTCATGAGAAGGCGATGGTGGGAGTTTAGTAGCCAAGAGTTTACGCCTCTCTAACTTGCATCTAGGCTGTTTGCAAACCTGAGAAAAATGTTCAAGCCGCTTTTGCAATTTTGCCGGCTTTGAGACAGCGCGTACACACCCGCATTCGCTGCGTGCCGCCCTTTAGCTGTACACGAACAGCTTGTAAATTAGGGTTAAACTTTCGAGCCGTGCGGTTATTAGCATGTGAGACGTTATTGCCAAATTGCGGTCCTTTACCACAAACTTCGCAGCGCTGAGCCATAATGTGATACCTCCAGAGAGTATTTAAAAGAGCACCAAACAAGCTTCTATATATAATTAAGTTTGAAGCGGTAAGTCTAATGCGAAGGTGAAACTTATAGCAAAGGCTTTTTCAAAACGTCAAGCACACATTATTTTCTAGCGCGAGCATCTCGCAATTTCATATCAATCTTTCAAGGAGCATAAAGCTAAAGTGCATATAGTTAATAAACAGGTTGTTACCGCTCTGGCGAGCGCTTCGCTACTGTTCATTTCAATTGCCTGCAATCGCAGCAGCGGCAGTGCGGGGGGCGCACAAAATAACGCCGCTGCCGCCGCTGTTAACGGAAAAGAGATTATGCTGAGTGAAGTTGACCTGCTCATTAGTCAGCAAGCAAACGGCAAGATGGCGCAATTGCCGCCGCTTGATTTGGCGGCGGCTCGCCTACAGGTGGCTGAAGGTTTGATCCAGCGCGAGGTGCTTTTCCAACGCGCAGAAAAAGAGAAGCTTTTGCCGAGCGAAGAGGAAGTGACCCAAGCGCTCAATGCGCAAAAGCAGCAGGGGCGTTTAACCGAAGAAGAATATCAAAAAAGGTTGCAGGAAACGGGTAAAACAGAACAAGCCATACGCGAAGAGTTGCGTAAACAGATTGCCGTGCAGCGGCTGCAGGAAAAAATAAGCGGTAAGATCAGCATCAGCGACCGCGAGGTCGAAGATTTCTATAACAATAATAAACAATCGTTCGTTAACGCGCGGGGCGTCGGCCTTGCCGCGATAGTGGTTGACCCGGCAGATAATGGCGCGCAGAACGATGCGAAGAGTGAAGCTGATGCGGCGTCGAAAATAAACATTATCTATCAACGCCTGAAGAGCGGAGCCGACTTTGCCACTGTTGCTCGTGCTGAAAGCGAAGACCCAAGCAACCTGCGTGGTGGTGACATCGGGTTCGCCAGCGAAGATCAGCTCAAGCAAAACGGATTCCCGCCAGACTTAATCGCGAAGCTGTTCGGATCAATGCAAGTCGGAGACATTACCCCAGCCTTCCAGACCAGTGGCGGACGTTGGAGTATCTTCAAGCTGACGGCGAGGCAATTGCAAAACGAAAATCTTACGATTGACAGCCCGGGCGTGCGTGAGCAGATCAAAGATGAACTGCTTAACCAGCGACGAAGACTTTTGAACGCGGCGTTGCTCGAAATGGCGATGAATGAAGCAAAGGTCGTCAATCATTTGGCGCAGAACATGATCAACAGTCCGAGCAATCTGAGTGGCTTGCGCCCGGCTCCGGCAGGTAGTCCCGCGCCTGGTGGTTCGCCTGCTGCTAGTTCTACTGCCGCAACTCCGACGACAAGCCCGGCGGCCACACCCTCGTCATCGCCGGGGCGGT
>JACCTF010000272.1 GCA_013812565.1 Pyrinomonadaceae bacterium
TTCCCGAATGTTGACGGTGTGGTGGCGATTCCGCACAACCGTGGCTGTGGGTGTCCCGATGGAGCGAACGTCGATACGACGCTGCGTATGCTCTCAAACTATGCGGATCATCCGAACGTCGGCGGCATTATTCTCATCGAACTCGGGTGCGAGAAAACAAACCTCTCGGTTGTCGAGCGCTACCTGCAAACAGAAGGACGCACCTTCAACAAGCCGTTTGTGAGAATCGGCGTGCAACAACTCGGCGGCACCGAAGCGACGATCCAGCGCGGGCTTGAGGAAGTTCAAAAGTTGCTACCGGAAGTCAACCGGGCCGGGCGCGAAGAAGTCCCGATCAGCGAACTCGTGTTGGGCGTCAAGTGCGGCGGCTCCGACGGTTTCTCAGGCCTTTCGGCAAACCCGGCTCTCGGTCGCGCGGCTGATCTGCTGGTGCGTTCCGGCGGCACGGTGCTGATTACGGAGGTGCCGGAGTTTTGCGGCGCAGAGCACATCCTCGCTCGTCGCTCGAAAGACGCGCAGACTGGCCGCGCAGTTTATGCAATGGTCGATTGGTATAAAGAATATGCGGCGCGCCACGGCGTAATCCTCAACGAGAATCCGAGCCCCGGCAACATCGCGGGCGGACTCTTGAACATTACGATCAAATCCCTCGGGGCAATCGCCAAAGCCGGAACCACGCGCGTCGAGGGCGTGACCGAGTATGCTCAACCTGCTGCGGGACGCGGCCTTCACTTGATGCAGGGGCCGGGCTACGATCAAGAGTCCACGCCGGGACTCGTCGCCGCAGGTTGTACGGTCGTCGTCTTCACCACCGGGCGGGGAACCACCATCGGCAACGCCATCGCGCCCGTAATCAAACTCGCGTCGAATACACCCATCTTCGAACGGATGTCGCGTGACCTAGACTTGTCCGCCGGAGGTATCATCGACGGCACAGAGACGATTGATGAAGCGGGCAAACGCGTCTTTGACTATGTGCGGTCGGTCGCTGATGGTGAAGTGCAGGCTTGTGCTGAGAAACATAAACACCGTGAGTTCCAAATCTGGGCAGAACAAGGCGTCTCACTGTGAAAAGACGAAGGATGAAGGATGAACAAAGAAGACAGAAATAAGAAGGTAAGACTACGAGTGTAGGTTCTAATCTTTCTCCTGACATCTGATCCCTATCTTCTTCAGGAGAGTTATGAAAGCATCTGTCGCCCCACTGCATTCGACCTCAATGATGCGCGCCAGCGTGCTACGCGATGTGGCGCGCATGGAGGTGTGCGATGTGCCACGCCCTGTTGCCGGGCCGCGTGATGTGCTGGTGCGTGTCATGGCAGTTGGATTGTGCGGCACGGATTTTCACATCTTCGCCGGACACGCCAACTATCATACGGATGGACGAGGAAGAACTGTTCCGTTTGATGAGCATCCGCAGATACTCGGTCACGAGGTGGTTGGGGTGGTCGAAGATGTTGGCGCGGAAGTCGAAGACCTGCGCGCGGGCAACGCAGTGGTTTTAGATCAGGGTTTGAACTGCCATAGCCAGGCCCGCAACGAAGCTTGCGAGTATTGCAAGACGGGCGATTCGCACCAGTGCCAATACTACGGCGAGCACGGCATCACGGGGTTGCCCGGCGGCCTCGCTGATTACATTGCGATTCCGGCCGTGAACGCTGTTCGCATTGATACTGAACTGAACCACAGCGAAGCGGCGTTGACGGAACCGCTCGGTTGCATCGTTCATTCGTCGGACGCCGTTCAGCGTGCACATGCCCGGTACGCAGTTAATGCAGAGGACACCGCTCGCCGCGTGCGCTCAATTTTGATTTGCGGCGGTGGCCCGGCGGGGTTGCTGTTCGTACAGTATTTACGCGTGGTGCTTGGCTATGATGGAAGACTTTTGGTAAGCGAGCCGAATCAGCGTAAGCGCGAGTTGATTTCACAGTTCGGCGCAGAGACGATTGATCCCAAAGCAGTTGATCTGGTTGACGCTGTGCAGGAGATGACTCGTGGGCGGCGCATTGAATACTTTATTGACGCGGCGGGTGCGGCCGGGGTGTTTACCCAACTGCCGGGCCTGCTTCGTAAACAAGCAACCGTGCTGCTCTACGGGCATGGGCACACTGGAGTCGATCTCGGAGTAATGAACAACATACAGTTTATGGAACCGACTTTGGTCGCACCCGTCGGCGCGTCAGGTGGCTTCGATACGGATGGTCGCCCATCCACTTACCGTCGCGCGCTTCGTTTGATCGAAGATGGAAATATCAATGTTCGCTCAATGATCACACATCATTACCAGTCGCTTGAGCAGGTGCCGGATGCGTTCGCTAATAGTGACCATCGTCAGTCTGACTACGTCAAGGGTGTTTTTGCGATCCAGTGGCAGTCTTAATCACACGCCGTAGCCCGATCCGGGACAGTAAGGCTCGACAGTTGGTCAAACAAGCTTTGCTTCACACATTGAAGAGACAAACGCATCGAACCGCAATTGATCCGCATCCGGCGCAGCGTACAGGTAGACGCTCGATAGCGCCCCGTCGGGTCGCGCGCCGCCAAACGCGCGCAATGGTTCTACGGTTAACAGTGCTTCATGCGGCAACGAGGCGAATGCCTTGCGTAGTCGTTCGCAGGTGAGCGTCTCCAACAACAAGATGGGTTCGACCGGACGCCCCAACAAGATGCGATGCGCGATGGCGTTGGTTTCAGGTTTGTCGAAACTTGGGCTGTCGATGCCGAGCAAACGAAGCGAGCGGGTCGCCGCAAGGCGTTCAGCCGCTCTTTGTGTCACGTTCGGATAATGCTCGTCTGCGTTTGGGGTCATTGGGTAGCCGCGATCAATTAACCGGCCGAAGCCTGTCACGAAGATCAGCGCATCGTATCCTTCAACATCACCGGGTAGATCATCGACATCAATAAGGCTGTGGTAATCGACTCCATCGATGGTTTCACGGCGCACCGCATCAGACTGTGTCAGATCGACGATGCGGGTGCGCGATGCGAGGTAACGGCGCGGATCGATCTCATCAAAGCTCGCACCATCAGCGAGCAAATGACGCGGCGCATCAAGGTGCGACCACGTATGATTTGATATGCCAACGCACTCGCCCGCATCATTCACTCCGACCACACCCGTCATCTCCCATTCATTATCCTCGCTCCGCGCGAAGATGGAGCGTCGTTCAATCTTCGGAGCCTGAGGCACATGCACATAGTCAGCGGGCGAAAGATCGATGCGAAAGAGTTTAAGCGAAGATTGCTGCGTGTTCATCTTCTATTCCTCAACTTATGGCGCGCACTGGCGATTGAGTTTAATTGACTTTCTGAATTGCGCGTCCGCTGCGTACCATTGTCTTAACACGCAGAGACTTGAAAGCGTCTCAGGCCTGTTTAGGCTGCTTTTGTGTGAGCGCTAATCGTGACTGAGTTGTTCGACCGTGAGCACGGGAGCGGGGAACACTGTGGATGCAATCCGCTCTCCGCGCGTGTGGATAGTGCCCGCATCGAAGCCGCTGCCGGTCTGACGGCGTATTTCGATTGTGCTCGCTGTCTCGTCAACCAACCACAGCTCGCGCACGCCGAGCGCCCCGTATGTGTCGGCCTTCGTGTTGCGGTCATAAATGGCCGAGCCGGGTGAGATCACTTCAATGACAAGATCAGCGGTAGTGCGATGCTGCGGGTCAAGTCGAGCTTCGAGTTCCGCTGAAATGTAGAACAGATCGGGTTCAAGGTACGTGTGCGTGCCAGTCCAGATC
>JACCTF010000296.1 GCA_013812565.1 Pyrinomonadaceae bacterium
ATTTATTCACCGTACTTGGTACGTGCGACTCGTTCCCTTGCTTGGCACGGTGACGGTGTAGCGTTTAGCGTTTGGCTCAACCGACAGTTTGACGAACTCGCCTTTACAACTTTCCTCATCGTTGGCGACGAACGCCGGAGAGGTGTTGTCCGCCTCAGTCGTGCGTACGTTGCGGTGGAGTTGGAAGATGGCTTCGAGACCCGGCACGCCCTTCAAAGTGGCAAAGGTGCGCGGTTCGCCGCCTTTGCGTGCGCCGTTATTGATGATGGCGAGGCGTGGCGCGAGCGCCTGCACCAGTGCCGGATTATTGCTGATGTCCAAGCCGTGATGATTAGCTTGGAACACATCAATCGGCCCGACGAGGTTGGCCGGGCACACTAGGCGGTGCTCAGTGTTCCACGTCAAATCACCGCCGTCGAAGAATTTGAAGTCGCCGAAGGAAAGCAGAAAGGCGACGCTTCGCGCATTGTCGGATGTATCTTCCGGCATGGGGACAAATTCTTTACCGCATGGTTGTATCTGCGGCGCGCCTGGTTGTTCGCCGAGGACGATGCCGTCTGCGGCTAAGACGCGCAAGCGCAGGGGTGGCAGAGCGCGGTTCGATTTGAGTTTGATCTCATCTCCGGCTTTGAGGGTAGTGGCTTTTCCTTGTGAGACTTGGCGGTAAGCTTCCATCAGTTCGGGCTTGACATCGGGCGGGATCGGGCTGCGTGGCCCGTGATCGTAGAAGCGTTTGACCCCAATCAATCGGGTTAGCGGCGCGATGCCCCCGACGTGGTCGCTGTGCCAGTGTGTCGTGATGTAGTGGTCGATCTGCTTGAGACCGGCAACCTCTTTCGCAGCGCGGGCGATCCGTCCGGCATCGCGTTCGCCGGGATTGCCTGAGTCGACTAATAACGATTCGCCAGCGGGCGTCACAATGAGCGTCGCTGCGCCGCCTTCGGTATCAACAAAATAAATGTCCAGCGTCTTCGACCGTGTTGTTGCTTGAGGCTGACACACGACGGTAACGCTTAGCATAAGCATTACACCAATGATGCTTAAAGCTGCTCTCGGTTGGAAGCATCTCACCACAGAGACATGGAGATTACACAGAGGTTCACAGAGAGGAAATAACCTCTGTGGTTCTCTGTATTCGCTCAGTGTCTCTGTGGTGATAAACCAACTTGCTATACGCTCAACTGAAGAATGCTTTGATTGATCAAACCTCATCGGTTCTTGTCTCCTGCTGCTGGGGTTGATACTTCACTTACCGTTGATTCCCGTGTTCGATTCTTGTCTCTCACGCCCAGAACGCACGGCAGCAACCGTTTTTATTCTGTCTCCTGACTCCTGACTTCCTCTGCTCATGGCTGCCGGCTTTCATCTTCCTCCTTCAGACTCATCCGTTTTTCTATCACTTGCTTCGCTGCTTCATCGGAAAGAAGTATGCTTGGGCTTCCGCCGATCACCTTGATCGTCACTTGGAAATCTTCGCAGTCAAGCACTTGTCCGCGCCAAGATGAAGTTTTCCACGCGTTAGGAAGATGGAGAACTTTGCTGATCTCCCCCAAGAATTCATCAAGGCGCTGCCACTTGAACGAGCTGTTATATCCGATCCAGAGTGAGAACAAGCGCCCGTCGAGAAACTCAAAGGAGACGGTTCGCACGCCCTGGAGAATTGGTTTATCTACATCTGGATTGAAGTCCGGGTTGATGCTTGTTTTGGCGACGCCGAACTGATCAGTACGCCCGAGGAGAAGCTTTGGGATGCGCGCTTTGATTTGCTCGATGGTCATCCCCAAACGAAAACCGCGCAGTTCCTGCGCCTGCGGCAGTTGAGCTATTGTCAATGTACATTTGGGTTCCTGCGCTGAGGTAATAGAAACGCTCGCGATGATAAGAAGCAAGATGAATGTAGCTTTTACAAAGTTCATAACACAGTTTGCCTTCGTTCCTCTTACTGCTTTACTGCATCCACTGACATTGCTTGAGGCATGAGGCATCAAACGTTATATTAGTCGCGGTCACGAACCTCTTACAATACGACCAAAGCCAACGCATTATACTGATGTCACTCGGAATTAACACGAATCTGGTTGCAGCCTTCTTTGACGGAAGTCTCGCAGCTAAATCAATGCCACCGAAGGAGGAAGATAATGAACCACAAATTGATCAGCCGCCGCCAGTTTATTCAAACGTCCGCCGCAATCGCCGGGGCCGCTGCCATCGCGCCCTTAACGCAAAACTCGCAAGCCGCCGCTCTTACCGCCACCGATCTGGTGCCGTTGGGAAAGAAGGGTTTGAAGATTTGCCGTCTGGGCATGGGTACCGGAAGCAACGGCGGGAAGGTCCAGCGCGATCTGGGCCAGCAGGGTTTCAACCGCCTCGTGCGCCACGCCTACGACCGCGGCGTAACTTACATTGATACGGCGGACAACTACCGCACGCATGGGATGATCCGCGAAGCCATCCGTGAACTGCCGCGCGAGAAGCTGTGGATCCAAACCAAGATGCCGTGGGATAAACCCGAGTTCGTAAACCAAACGCTGCAAACGCTCGACCGTTATCGCAAGGAACTCGGCACCGACTACATCGACAGCCTGCTCATCCACTGCACCACGAAGCCGACCTGGAAAGCCGATCTGCGCCCGATGATGGACGCCTTCGACGAAGCGCAAGCGAAAGGATGGATTCGCATGAAGGGCGTTTCGTGCCACGGGCTTCCGGCTCTGCAATGCGCCACAGATGTTAATTGGGTTGAGGTGCAACTGGCCCGCGTCAATCCGCAGGGGCGGCACGTCGATGGCAAGGACGGAAGTTGGGCTGAGCCGGGGAATGTGCCCGCCGCGGTGAAAGAGATCAAAGCGATGCATGATAAGGGGCGCGGCATCATCGGCATGAAACTCGTCGGCAACGGCGACTT
>JACCTF010000300.1 GCA_013812565.1 Pyrinomonadaceae bacterium
AGCGGGCTGGTGTACCACGCGCGCCTTCCGGCGGCGAGTAGTCGCCGGATCTCTTCGCGGGCGATCCAGGTTTTGCCGCTCCCCGTGGGCGCGGTCACAAGCACATCCTCCTGTTCCACTCGTGCCAGAGCTTCGAGCTGAAACTGGTCGGGTGCAAACGGAGCGGGCAGCGGTGTGCCGATGCCTTCGAGCAGGCGGCGCACCTGGCGCGAGCGTGCAATGGGTTTAACTGTGTTAACGTTCATCTCCGAAGGATTGCTTGCGGAAGGAGGTGTGTGCGTTCCGCGTTCCGGCGCGTGTGAACGTTTATGGCTGCGCTTATGACCGGGGCGGTGATCTCCCGGACGGCGTGAACGTGTCATGAAGGCATTTTAGCAGGAAGCGCTTTGGGAAAGCCGTTCGCTTGGTGGTATTTTTATCGGGCGCTAGTGCCCAACGCACGGCACAGATGATGCGTCTAAGCCTCGCACGTATTAATCAAGATTGTGTATCAGGCAGCATTCGGGAGTCGGTAAGACAGAAGCGGATCAAAGAAGTGGCAAAACTTTTTGAAACCCATGAAGCATTAAATAGTACGCTGCGGCGGCCGCGTTTGACACGCGCTGTTGTTGGTTCTGCGCTGCTTCACATTCTGTTTGCTGCCTATTTAATCTATGTGCCCGCCATGCGCACCATGCTCCAGATCGCCAGCCTATTTTCGGGCGTTGACTATACCAACGAAGATTATAACCGGACGGTTATTCGCGAGCGCGCGGTGATGATCAGTTCCAGCGGTAGGTTTCAGTATCCGCCCGGATACTTCTCAACGGACAATAAAGAGCAGCAGCTTTCGACTGCCGCGCCGCCGAAGGTTATAGCAGAGGCTCGACCGAGGCCGACACCGAGACCACGCCCGACACCCTTACCGACACCACAGCCAACGCCCCCGCCGACACCTAAACCGACACCACAACCGACGCCGGCTCCGTCGCCAACGGTTGCGCGCACCACGGGGCAGAGCGCAGGCGAACCGGGGGGAAACACGGCGGCCGCGCCGCCGCTCGACCCGGAGACGGAAAAGGCTCTTAATGAACAAGCAGCCGAAGCCAAAATTAAGCGACCGAAGATGGTAAACAAAAAACCTTTTCTTGATTTGCTGGCGAAAGCAAATCAGATGAAAGAAAGCGGTGAGCTTGACCTAAGCGGCACCATTACGATGACGGTTGAAGCTAAGCGCAATCTGGATGGCACGCTTTACGACGTGGTTATTGAAGACGCCGCAGGCGATAAGAAACTTCGCGCACTCGCCAAGGAATTTATTGCGGCATTAAGTGCAAGTACGGCGCTCTCCTTTCTTGAGGAAACACGCCACTTGCGGTTGAAACTCAACTTGAATCAACAAAGCTTGACGGGCGAAGTTGATACCGAAGTTGACACAGAACAACGGGCCGCAGAATTGAAGAAGGGCTATAGCGGCATGATCGCCCTCGCGCGCTTCGCCCGGCGTGGCAAGGACGACGGAGCGCTTTTAAACAGCACGACGGTTTCCTCAAGCGGCAAGCAGGTTACCGTGCGTTTCACGATGGAGCGCGAAGCGGCTAAGAAACTACTCGTCAAGCAGCTTCCGTCCGGGTAGAAAAAGATATCAGATGCCGGATAATAGATGTCAGTAAAACTACTGTCTTCTGCTGACATCTAACATCGGGCATTTGACATCTACTCTCTGCTTGCTCCGCTTCTGTCGCTACTTTAAGATGAATAGCAGCGCTGGATGCATAGCTTTAAACCTTACTAAAAACATTCACACTATTATCTAAATTCAAGCAATGATAGACAAATTTCTAACCAAAATTTTTGGCAGCAGCAATCAAAGATACATCAAGAGTCTTCGTCCGCTGGTCACGCGGATAAACGAACTCGAACCATCCGTCAAGCATTTATCAGATGAGGGGCTGCGTGCGCGCACCGTAGACTTCAAAGAGCGCGTGGCGCGTGCCGTAGCTGACGGGCGCGGAGCTGAAGACCGCAAACGCCGCGAGACTGAAGCGCTCATGGAATTGCTACCCGAAGCATTCGCCACGGTGCGCGAAGCAAGCATGCGAGCAACAGGGATGCGCCACTTCGACGTGCAACTCATCGGCGGCATCGTCCTTCACTCAGGCCGCATCACCGAGATGCGCACCGGCGAAGGCAAAACCCTTGTCGCCACCTTGCCCGCGTACCTCAACGCGCTAACAGGGCGCGGCGTCCACGTCATCACCGTTAACGATTACCTCGCTTCACGCGACGCCGAGTGGATGGGCCAGATCTATCGCTTCCTCGGTCTCGAAGTCGGTTGCATCCAAAACGACATGGACGACTGGGAGCGAAAAGACGCTTATGCGGCCGACATCACCTACGGCACCAATAACGAATTCGGCTTCGATTACCTGCGCGACAATATGAAGTTCGATCTGGCGACGTGCGTACAGCGCGGCCACTACTTCGCTGTGGTTGACGAAGTGGATTCGATCTTGATCGACGAAGCGCGCACGCCGCTGATCATCTCCGGCGCGTCCGACGAAGCAACCGACAAGTATTACAAAGCGGACGCCGTGATCCCGCACCTGCAAAAAGGCGAGAAGATTGAGGACAAGGGCACGACCGGCGATTACCTGGTTGACGAGCGGCAGCACACCGCCGTGCTCACGGAAGAAGGCGTCTCGAAAGCCGAGCGACTGCTTGGCGTCGGCAACCTCTATGATCCATCCAACATGGAGATGCTCCACTGCGTCGAGCAAGCGCTCAGGTCGCACACGCTTTACAAGCGTGATCATCAGTACGTTGTGCAGGACGGCGAAGTGATCATCGTTGACGATTTCACGGGGCGCTTAATGAAGGGCCGCCGCTGGTCAGACGGTTTGCACCAGGCGGTGGAAGCGAAGGAAGGCGTCAAGATCGAACGCGAGAATCAGACGCTTGCGACCATCACGCTGCAAAACTACTTTCGTCTGTACGAGAAACTGGCGGGCATGACCGGCACCGCCGAAACCGAAGCGGCCGAATTTCATTCCACTTACAAACTTGATGTCGCGGTCATCCCGACGCACATGCCGATGGTTCGCGACGATCATTCGGACATGATCTTTCGCACGCTGCCTGAGAAGTGGGATGCTGTGGCCGAAGAGATTAAAGAGCGTCACGAGAAGGGTCAGCC
>JACCTF010000312.1 GCA_013812565.1 Pyrinomonadaceae bacterium
CCATAAGCCAAAGCTCCTTTTCGTCAGGGGTCAGCCCGACGCCGTGACTCGGACAGCCGTGACGTTTCACAGGCCCTTTCTGATAACCGGCGACCTCGACGCGGTGCAGCATCTTCCCGGTTTTCAAATCTCCGACCTCGAATCCCAACAGATTATTGACGTTGACGAAGCAGAGACTTTGCCGACCGTTGACGGTGAACGGGCGGATCGAGTTGCTGAAGGGACCGATTGTTTTCGTCACCGTGTGGGTCTCAGTGTCGGCGACAGAAAGCAGGGGCGATTTCAACCCGGCCAGGTAGACACGCTTACCGTCAAGACCGTAGACGGTATTGTGCGCCCCTGATTTTGTTTCGATTCTGGTGATCAGATCGCCGGTTGCGGCATCGACCACATTCCAATGCGGCCCTTCAAACGAAGGCAGGTAGATTATCTTTCCATCGGGTGAGAGAGACATCCGATCAGCGCCGCCCTCGTAAGTCTTCTCCCAAACCATCTTCTCCGTGACGAGGTCGAGGCAGGCCAGTCGTTGCGGCGTGCTGAGATAAAGCTTTCTCGTCTTCGCGCTGGCCGCTATACCCTTGATATTTTCCGGTGCTTTGCCGGGCGGCACATCCCAAGTCGGGATTCGCTTGACGAGCCGGTGCCCATCCTTCATGTCGTAGACCAGGATGCCGATCCCGCCCCACTCCACATAGTTGCGTATGCCAGGAACTGCGACGTAGAGCAGGTGCTTATCTTCCCCAGCGGCGTTGGGCTTTAACGGCTCTGAGACAACAACTACAGCAAGCAAACATACCAACCAAACAGCGAGCTTACGTACGTTCATGAGTTTCACTCCTAATTTTGCAACCCCATTGTTGCTGCGCGGATTGCTCACAGTTCTCGAAATCGTTTATCTTCATTCCTACAGTTTAGGGCTTCCAAAAGGATGTAGATAATGACAAGTATCGAAGCCAGAAGCTAGCTCAGGATTCGCAATCGCTCAACCGAAAGGGGACTCCATGGAACTACCACGACGCGCCATACTCAAACAAGGGATCGCTGCCGGCGCAGCGACACTATACGCCACGCAGGACGCCGCGAATGCTCTTCCCGTTAAAGCCCAGGCTGCCGCTTCTCGGGGGCGGACTCGCATGGCGGTCTCCACCTATTCCTACTGGCATTTCAAGACCGAGAAGTATCCTGTCGAGAAAGTTATTGAGGACGCCGCCCGTCTCGGCTTTGACGGGGTGGAAGTCCTTCACCGGCAGATGGCGGAAGAGTCCATCGCTTACTTGAACAAACTGAAGCGTGCGGCCTTCCTAAACGGTCTTGACCTGACCATGCTATCCATCCACCAAGATTTTGTTTGGCCGGACGTGGCCGAGCGTCAGAAGGCCATCGATCACACTAAACACTGCATCAACCTGGCTCATCAAATGGGCATTCCCTGCATCCGCCTGAATTCCGGCCGCTGGAAGACCATCAAATCCTTTGACGATCTGATGAAGGCCAAGGGGAATGAGCCGCCCGTGCCCGGCTACACGAAAGAGGACGCAATCAAATGGGTGGTTGATTCGATTGAGAGATGCTTACCCGAGGCGGAGAAAGCTGGTGTGATGCTGGCGCTTGAGAACCATTGGGGATTGACTACGTACCCGGATGATCTTTTGCGTATCTACAAATCCATTCAATCGCCCTGGCTGGGGATCAACCTCGACACAGGCAACTTCGTGGGCGACCCTTACCCGCAGTTCGAGCGGCTCGCCCCCTTTGCCAAGATTGTTCAGGCCAAGACCTACTACGGCGGCGGTGAATGGTACACATTGGATCTAGATTACCCGCGCCTCGCCAAGATCCTGCGCGATGCTAATTTCCAGGGCTATGTCTCTTTGGAGATGGAGGGCAAGGAAGATCCCGCCACTGCCGTTCCGAAGAGCCTGAAACTCCTCCGCGATGCGTTTGCTTTTTGAAAAGACCGGATCGGTAACAGCGATCCTTCGGACAAACAACCGAATTGATATGTTCAAAGAGGTTCCTTATACTTCCAGCTCATTGAACGCTGCTTGTGGCACAAGCGTCGAGGGTAGTGGGCAGTGAGCAGTGTTAGGAAGAACACAGAGCGTTTCGCCGATAGCCGTTCACTTCTATTTTCTGCTGTCTACTGCCAACTGCCCGCTATTTGTTATGACTCCAGAACGTTGGAAGCAAGTTGAAGAGGTGTTTCAACTGGCGCTCGATCTTTCGCCCGAAGAGCGCCAACCGTTTATCGTTGCCGCGTGCAAGGATGATGAAACTCTCCGCGCCGAAGTCGAAGCTCTCATCAGGCAGTACGAAGAAGCTAGCGATTTTATCGAGACTCCGGTTCTACCTCACACACCTGTACAGGCAGTTGCCCCGCCCGAGGGGCCGGCCGAACCGCTCGACGATGGAAGCGACCCGATGG
>JACCTF010000321.1 GCA_013812565.1 Pyrinomonadaceae bacterium
GTGTTACACCGTTCTGTATCACGATTGACCGCGACTCGGAGGCGGAGTTGCGCGACCTCTACGGCGAAGTCGGCTACACGATCATCGACAATGTTCTCAACCTGCCCGAACGCATGCCGGCGATCTATCGAAGACTGACAACCTAAACAACCAAGAGCAAGGGGAACAAATGAGCGCACAATTATATGACTGCATCGTCATCGGAGCCGGCCCAGCCGGATTGTCCGCGTCGCTCTTTCTCGCACGTTACCGCCTTCGAGCTTTAACCTTTCATCATCGCAATCCGCGCAACATCTACTCGCACGGCGTGCATGGCTTCCTCGGCCACGACGGTATTCTGCCGGTCGAGCTTTTGAAGCGCGGTCATGAAGAGGTTGCTAAATATGGAGGCTTGCTTATTGAAGGCTGCGTGACAAAAGCGGAGCAAATCGCGGAGGAGCACTTTCGCGTGACTTTTGGAGATGAGCGCACCGTGGAGCAGACGTTTGATGCGCGCCGTCTGGTGCTCGCCACCGGCCTACGTGATCTGACGCCGGATTGCCCCGGCTTTCATGAATTCTACGGATCGACTGTGCACCACTGTCCTGACTGCGACGGATTTGAAAACACAGGCAAGCGCGTCGCCGTGCTCGGACACGGAAAGCAGATCGTCGGGTTTACACTTAACATGTTGACCTGGACTGATAAGCTGACATTGATCACAAACGGCGACCCGGGCGACATCACCGATGAGCATCTCGCTCGACTCGCGCACTTCAACATCCCCGTCATAAATCAACGAATCATCAAACTGGAAGGCGACGAGGAAGCAAAGCAGCTTGAGCGCGTGCGCTTCGAGGATGGAGAAGCGCTTGAGTGCGATGCACTATTCTTCAATCTCGGCACCGAACCCGCCTCTGAACTACACACGATGCTCGGTTGCAAGCCGGACGATGAATGTGAGGGGCTTGTGTGGGTTGACGCGCACCAACAAACAAGCGTTCCGGGTGTCTATGCCGTAGGTGATCTATCACCGCACTCGCAGTTAGCCGTGGTCGCGGCAGCCGAAGGTGCGATGGCGGCAATCCACATTCACAAGTCACTCATCCTGGAAGATCGACAAGTCTGAGTAAAAACACGGAGACAGAAGTCAGGGAAACAGAATTAAAATGGTTACCGCCGATCATTCTGACTTCTGTCTCCTGACTCCCTGACGAAGTAAACCATTGACGGCAACCAGTATTGCAACCGTATCTATAAATGTTGGGCAGCGAAACAAAGCCTTATTGTGAACCGCAACGGAAAGCAAGGAATGGCAGCATCTGACGACATCTGGAACTTCCAGCGGCTAGTCGAGTCCTATTTTGGGTCTGGTACATGTCCTTTGCAGGCCAACATTACGAACTCGAATCCGATCCTTGGGGCGTTGAACAACCCGAACTACAAGACGTTCACACAGAACTTCCGCGCGCTTGAGCCGCCTTGCTCGCAGGTACCCGGCGGCGAACCCTGACCGTGAGTCGCTTCTATGCAAGTTAAAAGAAGTGGCTGGCAGGGAGTGGCGGGGTGCCTACCCAGAGATCATTGCGTACGATTACCTCAACTATCCGCAGAGGGGATCTCCAACATTTCTGACGGAGCCGGTTAGGATAAATAAGAAAATAGATGGAACCAGAACATACTCACGAGAGATCGAGAAGAGCGGAGAATCCGATTTCGACGGTTACTTCGCCTACTATGATGATGTGTTCTTCGATGTGAAGGCTTTCAAGGACAATGTCAAAGAGATATTGGAAAGTATCTACAAGGAAGTATATTCACGCCTGAAATGCACTGATCTCAGGCTGCGAGGTGAATATTCTTATACCCACCATTATGAGGAGTTGAAATCAAGGCGAAAGGCTTTAGTCAATGAGCTAGTCAACGCATTTGATCCTGAGCGCCGAAACACCTTTCTGAGAAGCAGCGTCGTGCCTGAGTTCAGCTTCCAGGCTATGTGGGGACCTGGGACACTAATTACTATGCATGATCACGATCCGTATGAATACGCGGAGCGATACCACGGGGAAATCTTCAACCACGTCGACAAATTTGTCCGAGATAAACCCTCATTCATCATCTACGTTGTGTTCCACTGGTCCAACCTTTTACCCGATTATTTATCTGGTTCCAAAAAGGAGTTCTACCGTGCGTACGCGAGGAGAGTTTTCTGCCAATACCGTTATTCTCCTGAGCTGATGAAGGAAAAGAACAGTGACTTTAAGGGCGCGCAGACGGTGTGGGAGGTCAGTAACGACATATCGGCGATTCTGTTCCTTGAGGACAAGAGCATTCTGGGCGACTCTCGCGCGCTGACGAAGCTGGATGCCTACTGGTACATCAACCCGAATGCTAAGAACCGCTTGTTTCGGTCTTTACCTGAACATTGGCTTACAACCGACCTAACGATTCTCATACTAGACACGTTCGAGCATGACAACTATTAGAAGAAAGGCAGGTCTGCGCCGAGTGGACTTGCATGCGTCGTTCAAGAGTGGTCGCGGGAAGAGTCTTGGCGAGATTCTAATGGCAGGAGCCGCCCAACGCTGCGCATGAAGCTGACTCGCTTTCAGCTCGCAGCTTATGCGCAGCATTGTGACAGCGCTCTCGGTTAAAGAGTTTATTCGTGGCTGATTCTTTTCCTTGAAGTCTATATCTCAAATTTGAGATTTCAAATTCTCATCAGCCGTTCTTTCTTTCAAACTCTTTCATGAAAGAGACGAGCGCCTCGACGCCTTCGCGCGGAAATGCGTTGTAGATTGAAGCGCGCAAACCTCCGACCGAACGGTGTCCCTTCAATCCATCCAACTGTGCCGCCGTCGCTTCTTTCGCAAACTGCTTCTCCAAATCTTCAGAAGGCAGACGGAACGTGACGTTCATTAGCGAGCGCGCTTCCCTCTCAGCATGGCCTTGATAAAAGTCTGTGGCATCAATCGCATCGTAGAGCAGCTTGGCTTTAGCTTCGTTCTCGCGCTCCATTTGGGCGAGGCCGCCTTTGTCGCGAATCCACTGGCAGACGAGATCAATGATGTAGATACCGAAAGTGTTCGGCGTGTTGTAGAGCGACTTGTTCTCAACCTGCACACGATAATCAAGCATCGTGTGCAATCCATCAGGAACCAATTTCAACATATCATCGCGGATGATGACGACGGTGACGCCCGATGGGCCGAGGTTCTTCTGCGCCCCGCCGTAGATCAACCCATATTTCTGTACATCAATTGCGCGCGACAAGATTTCGGATGATGAGTCAGCGACAATCGGCACGTTGCCTGTCTCCGGTTCCTTGCGCCACTGCGTACCGTGAATCGTATTGTTGGTTGTGATGTGAACGTAGGCGGCCTGTTCGTCGAGCTTCAACTCTTCCTGACGCGGGATGCGTTTGAAGTTTCCATCTTCAGCCGTTGCCGCGATGTTGACTGGCCCAACGCGTTTGGCTTCCTTAGCAGCCTTCTTCGACCACGTGCCGGTCAAGATGTAATCGGCGCTTCGGTCTTTCGATAGAAAGTTCATCGGCACCATCGAGAATTGAAGGCTCGCACCGCCCTGCAAGAAGAGCACATGATAGTTCTCCGGCAGATTCAGTAGGTCGCGGATGCCCTTTTCGGCGCGCGCGATGATTTCTTCAAAAGCTTTGGAGCGGTGACTGATCTCCATTATGGACATGCCGATGCCGTTTAGATTTGTCAGTTCGCTCTGTGCCTTTTCTAGGACTTGCAGCGGCAAAACGGCTGGGCCGGCGCTGAAGTTATAAATTCTCTCGGTAGTAGTTGCAGTAGTCATCGTTTATTTTCCTTTAAGAGCGTGTTTGGAAATTATCCCCGAAGGGGATCTATTCACTAGCCGTGGGTTCGTTACCCACGGCCTGGTATCAAAACCACGTCTGACCCTGAAAAGGTCACATCTGTTCTAGTTGGTGCGATTCTTTCAGGGTCGAAACCATCGTGGCACTGGTGTCCGGTGGCGTTACCACCGGCTATTAAGTATTGCCCTTTCAGGGCGGAGCAAACTCTTGCTTGCTGCTTTATAGTTTACGTTTGAATTCCGTTGTGCGGGCGCATTACGCGACCGATCAGGCGCGCTATCAGCGAGCGCGGAACAAGGCGTTCGGATTGGGTTAGCAAATAGTTCGGCCAGCCGGAGATGATGTGGCTTTGCCGTCTCTCCAATCCTTTGAAGGCCGCATCAACAACTTCGTCGGATGTCTGCATGATGCGCCCCGGCGGACGCTTTGACTTGGCAGTTTCAAAGAAGTTTGTGTCGGTGACGCCCGGACACAAAGCCATCACTTGAACGCCGAAAGCGCGGTTCTCCTCCCACAAAGCTTCCGAAAATGAAAGCACGAAAGCCTTGGTCGCCGCATAGGTCGCCATGTACGGCACGGGCTGGAATGCGGCGGTTGAAGCGACGTTGATAATCCGGCCGCTTCGTCGCTCACGCATCAAACGAAGATAACGAAAGGTGAGCGCGACCAGTGCTTTGATGTTCAAATCAATCATCTCTAGTTCGCGCTCAAGCTCAAACCTCGCGAAGTCTCCGGTCGATCCGAAACCGGCATTGTTAATCAACGTCTCAACCTGCAACCCGCGCCGCTCCGTCTCATCAAATAAACTGATCGACGCATCCGGCTTTGTCAAATCCAGCGCGACATACTCGGCTGCGATGTGGTGCCTCTGATTCAGTTCACCGGCGAGCGCCGCAAGTTTTGCTTCGGAGCGCGCCACCAGCACCACGTTTTCCCCGCGCGCCGCAAGTCGCCACGCGAAACTCTCGCCGATCCCGCTCGACGCTCCAGTGATAAGCGCTGTTTTCATTGATAAGAAGTCAGGAATCAGAAATCAGAATAATCGGCGGAAGCCACTGTTCTTATTCTGTCTCCTGCTTCTGATTCCTCTTGATTTAGCTTTTCAGTTCCAGCAGATCGAGTTCTAGAATGTTTGCGCTACCGGCGCGTAGCTGGTCAAGCATTTCCCTGGGCGGCGCTTGGTCGAGATTGATGCGGGCGACCGCCGCCTCTGCTCCTTCAAAGATGATGTTCTCCATCTCTTGCACGTTAATCTCCGCCGCGCGGATTATATCCAGCACGTAGGCGAGAACGCCGGGGCGGTCGCGGTGACGAACGACAAGCGCATGCGTCGCCGGTGTGCGCCGGGCCAGGTTGACAACGTTCGGCACTTTGCCTGTGTCGCGAAATGTTTTAATGATGCGCACAGTTTCAGCGGCAATCGCTTCCTGCGCTTGGTCGGTTGATGCGCCGATGTGGTGCGTGCCGTAGAGACCTGCCTCGCGCGCGATGTCATCCGTGAACTCACTGGTGGCTGATGTCGGCTCCTGTGCATAAACATCAAGTCCGGCGCGGATACCGCGCTCGTGCATGGCGCGGATGAGCGATGGCTGGTCTACTACCTCGCCGCGCGATGTGTTGATGAAGATTGCTCCTTCGCGCATGGCGTCGAAGAAACCGGCGTTAATCAATCCTTTCGTCTCCGGCTTCAACGCTACATGGACGCTCACGACGTCGGCCGCTTGTGCTACGCCGAGCGGATCACTCTTCCGCTCGATGCCAAGCTCCTCGGCGCGTTCGGGCGTGAGGCTCCGGCTCCATGCCACGATTGGCATTCCGAAGGCGTGAGCGCGCGAGATCATCTCATGTCCGATCTGCCCGACGCCGATCAGTCCGAGCGTGCGGCCATAAAGCCCCTGGGCGCGTGAGAACTCTTTCTTGTTCCACTGGCCCCGGCGCAAGGTGATAACGTTATCAACGACGCGGCGATCAAGCGCGAGGATCAGCGCGAAGGCCAATTCAGCGACGGCGATGGAATTTTTGCCCGGACAGTTTGAAACATAGATGCCGCGCTTTGACGCCGCCTGGTCATCGATTGTGTTGTAGCCCGCGCCCGCACGCACCACCAGCTTCAGCGCGCCCCGGTCCAGCATCTGGTCTGTCACCTTCGTTCCCCGCACAACGAGAACATCCGGCTTCGTCTGCCCGATGGCTTCCGCAAGCGATTCGTCCTTCAGTTCCGGTTGATATGAAACTTCGCAGCCAATAGTCGCAAGACCATCGCGCCCCGATTGTTCAAACTTATCAGCGATTAGTACACGCATAACTTTTAGATGTCGGATGTTAAATGTCAGATGTTAGTACCAGTAAGTCAGTAGTCATCTTAACTGACATTCGGCATCTGACATCTAACCTCTGTTAAATGCAGTGACTCAACAATCCATCGCGCAGCTTCGGCTCAAACCAGGTTGACTTGGGCGGCATGATTTCACCCGCATCCGAGACGCGCAGTAGATCATCGACCGAGGTTGGATAAAGTGAAAAGGCAACCTCTGCGCAGCCATTATCGACCAGTCGTTCTAACTCGCTTGTGCCGCGAATGCCGCCAACAAAATCGATGCGCTTATCTGTGCGCACATCTTTGATGCCAAGAATGGGGTCAAGCAAATTGTCTTGAAGAACGCTTACATCAAGCGACGCAGACATGTTTGTATGTGCCTGCCGCGCGCCTCTGATAAATGCTAAATTGTACCAGCGATGACCAAGATACATGTTCCATTGGCCCGGCGCTTCGGGGACGGAACTCGTTCCTTCAGTGATGCGAAACAGCTCGCCGACGCGCATCAAAAACTCTTGCGGCGTGAGGTTGTTAAGATCACGCACAATGCGATTGTACGGAAGTATCCGCAGTTGATCAGCAGGAAAAATCACAGCGAGAAAGCGGTTATATTCTTCGTTGCCGGTGTGCTCAGGATTCTGTTCACGCAGGGCGTGGCGGGCGCGACTCGCGCTCGCGGCACGGTGGTGACCATCAGCGATGTAGAGCAGCGGCACTTCGCGAAAGGCTTCAACAATGGGTGCCGCAACGGGTGCGCGCCACACGGTGTGCCGCACATCGTCCGGAGCAGTGAAATCGTAAAGCGGTTCGATGGTCGTGGCGGCAAAGATTAGTTCGCTGAGTCGCGCATGCGGTCGGCAGGTGAGAAAGACCGGGCCCGTCTGCGCGCGCAGCGCGAGGATGTGACGCGTGCGGTCGTCCTCCTTGTCGGGGCGCGTGCGCTCATGTTTGCGAATCAGATTGTTATCGTATTCATCAACCGAACAGCAGACGGCAACGCCCGTCTGCACATGCTCGCCCATGCGAAGTTGATAGATATAGATATTTGGACTGTCGTCGATCTGAAGCGGACACTGCTCGATCAAACGCCGAAAATTATCTTCGGCTTTGGCGTAAACTGGATCGCTGTAGATGTCTGTGCTCTCCGGCAAATCAATCTCAGGCCGCGAAACATGAAGAAAGCTTAAAGGATTATCAGCGGCCATCGCATGCGCCTCTATTGTATTAACGACGTCATATGGAGGACTTGCGACTTGCGCAACGCGCTCGGCAGGCGGACACAGGGCGCGGAAGGGATGAATTACGGCCACGGAAAGCTTTCCTCTTTAATCGACACCTGAAGCTGCAAAACTCGGTTGTAAGACTATCCGCTGGCACGGTCGTTTGCCAAGCCGCGAAACAAAAAAGGTTATTAACAAAGGAGACAATATCAATGGAAGAACTTGCAAGTCGTAATTGCGTGCCGTGTCACGGCGGAGTGCCGCGCTTGATTGGGAGTGAGATCAGCCGCTTCCTTGTGGAGGTGACCGATTGGGAAGTTATCGAAGATCATCATCTGAGGAAAACATACGAGTTCAACAACTTCCGCCAGGCGCTCGACTTTGTTAACCGCGTTGGTGAACTCGCCGAACAGCAGGGCCATCATCCGGACTTCTGCTTCGGTTGGGGCAAGGTCGAGATCACAATCTGGACACACGCCATTGACGGCCTGAGCGAAAGCGACTTCATCCTCGCGGCGAAGATTGACAAGCTGTAATTAATGCGCGACAAAGATTGCTGTCTTCTGCCCTGGTTTCCGGCTTTCGCCTTTGCCGTTGACTCCGGGGCATCAAGAGCATTAACTTTCAGCGAACAAGCGAGACGCGATTCGCTGTCATCATCGCGAGCTTCTCTCCCCTTAGGGCACAGCGGTGCATCGGCAAATCGCGTTTCGCTTGTTGAATGGTTTGAAGGCTCCCTTCTACGAACACACCGAGGAGATCAAAGATGAAATTAAAAACTCTGCCCGCATTTCTGCTCTGCGCCGTGGCATTACTCGGAGGAGCAATTGTGTTTGCTCCGATTGAGCGACGCGCCGCCGCGCAAGAGGGAACACAGTCCGCTGAAGTTCAGCGCATCACGGTTGATGAACTTAAAGCGATGCTGGCCGAAAACAAGCCGGTGACAATCATCGACGTGCGCTCACCCCTTACTTACGACGCGACCGACACCAAGATTAAAAA
>JACCTF010000352.1 GCA_013812565.1 Pyrinomonadaceae bacterium
ATCCCGAACGGCTTGGTCACAAAATCGTCGGCCCCGGCGTCCAAAGCCTCGACCTTAATTCGCTCATCTCCTTTGACTGATAACACAATGATCGGAACGGAGGAGATGGCGCGCAAGCGGCAGCAGAGTTCCAAGCCATTCATGTTCGGCATCGAGAGATCGGTCACCACCAGGTCGGGCTTCCAAGCGGTAAAGAGTTCAAGCGCGGCTTCGCCGTCACCGGCCACGCGCACTTCATAAGCGTCTGTCGCTAAGCTTCGACGCAACACGCGCGTGATCTGCGGTTCGTCGGCCACCACAAGGATGCGTTGCTGTTCGCTCATCTCGTGAGAGTCAAAGTACGGAGTGTAGAGTTTAGAGTTACTCGGTACGATTCTGTTTCAGTTCAACAACTTCGTACTCTGTCCTGCGTACTCCGAACTGTTTCTACTCCGCACCTGCGATGACTTCTTCTGCCACTATGGGGAGATCTTCGTCACCGATTGGTACTGTAAAGACGACGCGTGTCCCGCGCCCCGTTCCGTTATTCTCGATAAAGATTCGTCCGCCGTGAGCTTCAACAATTCCACGCGCGATGGCAAGCCCCATGCCGATACCGGCAGGTCGATTTAGTGAACCATCTTCGGCACAATCGGTCGTCGCGCGAAAGAACTTCTCGAAGACCCGCTGGCGCAGTTCGACGGCGATGCCCGGTCCTTCATCTTCAACGGCGATCTGGAACATCTCATCCAGCGCACGCTTTGCCGTAATGCGAATCAATGTTTCCGGCGGCGCGTACTTAGTCGCGTTATCCACCAATGTGTAAACCACCTCGGCGACCGCACGGGCATCGACACGCACGGAGGGCAGTTCGCGCTCGGTCTCAACTTCGATGTGGTGCGCGCGGGCGAGCGGGGCGGCGCGCATGAGCGCCGTACTGATGATGTCGTCCACCGCCCCCCACGCGCGACGCAACCCCATCTCCCCGGCTTCGATACGCGCTAATTCAACCAGCCCCTCGATGAAACGGTTGAGCCGGTCGGCTTCTTCGTCGATCACTTCCAACAATTCCCGCTGCCCCTCCGGATCAAGCACCCCTCGGCCGGCGTCGTTCAAGCGTTCATCAAGCAGAGTTGTGACCGAGACTTTAATGGAGGTCAACGGGGTGCGGAGATCATGTGTGACGGCATCGAGCAGCGCCGACTTCAAACGCTCGCTCTGTCGCAGCGCTTCTGCGCGACTCGCCTGCGCGAAAGCGTTTTGCAGTTCTTCATATAAACGTTCGATCTGCTGCCTTCGAGCCTCGGCTTCCTCGGCGCGTCGCTTGGCGCGGACCGAGAGTTGCCCAACGGTCACGGCGGTGATCAGAAACGCGGTCAGCGCAATCCAGTTGTCCGGATCGGCGATTGTCAAAGTGCCGGTCGGCGGCAGAAAGAAGAAGTTGAAACCGAGCATCCCTGCTATCGAAGCGACGAGCGCCAGTCTGCTTCCCCAGAGAGTGGCGACAAACAACACAATGAGCAGCAGCGCGAGCGCCACGGTGGTTGAGTTCACTTGCTCGCGCAAGCTTACAAGCACGGCTGTCACGACGGCGACGCTAAGCACTGCCGAAGCATAACCAGTTGATCGTCTACTAATGGCGCCCAGTGTTTGCATTCGCTCGCTTTGCGTCAGGATCGGGTGAGCGTAATTACTGTTTCTCCTCCTTCAAAGACGGATGATCGACGATCAAGCAGCGAGCGACAGAAGATATAGATCGCCCAGCACTCGACGGCGAACGGCGGAAACCCTCCGTAGCCGAGCACCGGCATCTCAAAAATTTTCACGTCGCCCAGGTAGGGAATTGTGTACGTCCACTTGGCAACGGCCCAGTAGTTCCAGAACTCCCACAACACGCCGCATACCCCGCCGCCTGCGAGCAAAGAGGCAAGTCTTCGATAGTCGCCGCGCGCCAGGTCGCCGGTGATCGAGGGCCAGCCGCGTAAGCAGTTTAAGGGATCAAACAAAAGAATGAAGGCCAGCCATACAACCGGCACCAACCATGCTGAGATGATTAGCAGCGGAAGAAGCGCGCTGACTGTGCCGATGGCGATCAAGAGATGCTTAGCCG
>JACCTF010000384.1 GCA_013812565.1 Pyrinomonadaceae bacterium
CTGAAGGGAAGCGATGGCGGCAGTAGAGAGAAGCAGCAGCGTGCATCTGGCGATTATGCCGCAAGTGCAGATCTGCTTCACGCTCGTACCTTTAAGTTGGCGATACTCTTTTACGGGCACTTAGTGGCATCGGTTTCGAGAGGATTAGCCGTCGCCGAGTCGTATGCTCTGTCACGTCAATATACAGAGGCTACTAAACGGCAAGATATCCCAACTCATCCTATCTTGACTGCCCTCCACATCGCTCTCACCAGATCAACGCCAAACTGTCGACGATCTTCCGTGGTCGGCTGCCGACCGAGCTCAGGGTGCTTGACGATCATTTGTTCGATCAGGAACGCTGGCAGCTTCCGGTCTCGATACAGACCTTGATAAACATTCATGCGACCAGGCTTGTCGACTGTCGTCGAGACTGCCGTAAACTGTGCGGATTTGGTCGGTGCGAACCTCTTGCTGTCTGATAGCAGTTGCGAGAAGCGAGTCATCAACGAACGGTAACGCTCCCCTGCATCCGGCGGACCTTCCACATATTCGGAGGTTTCCGTGTTATGCAGCGAGAGAAATATGTCAACGTGGTTGCCTGCATCAACCCACTCGAGCACGGCTTTACGCTGGGCAGCAATTTCCGGCATCTTCTCGTCATCCACTGCGTCCCAGTTGCGGTTCAGGTCATAGCCATGAGCATTAAACCGCACTCCACCGCGAGCGACCCCGTCGGGATCGCTCATGGGAAAGATTTTGAAAATGGTTTCACGGCGTATCTGTTTGGCAATTGGGTCGGACGACAACAGGAACCGGAGCGCACCTTCTCCTGTCCACGAAGAACCACTCTCCCAAGCGTGTTGACGAAACATCAGCCAGATCACTTTCTTCTTCGATTGTGAAACTCGCTCGTCAGTGATTGTCAGTAACACCAAATCTCTGCCGCCCACGGATCGACCGATGGTTTGCTGGCGAAGTGCCGAATGATTGTTGAACTCGCTCAGTAACCGCGTCAGGTCTCTGATCGTATAGGGCGGTGTGTGAGCGATCCAGATGCGCTGTGCGTGGGGCGTGAGGCGAAGTCTCAAAAGCGGAACATCCGTCAGGAATTCTGTCGCCTCAACCTGTTTCCAGGTCTTTTGGTCTTCACTATAGAACGGCAGGGTACGAGCCGTGATCGCGCCTGCGACGGGGCGATAGTTATATTCGCCCGGCAAGTCAATCATGTCCAAAGTGAGGGACTGTCCCTTAGCGCCATCAACGCGGAAGTAGTACCAACTCGCTTGCCTGTTGCGGCCGTCCTGATCCACCTCGCCCTTCACCTTGCAGCGGAAGTGCGTCTCCGAAACGCGCTCCACTTGCCCGAGACTTCCGCCATCAAAATCAGTGTGAATGCTGACTTCGCCGGCTTGTGCCGCCATGGACAGAAGGAAGGTGGCTGCCATGCACAAAGTAACCCCGCTGAATGTAGTGTGCCGAGTCGCCCTTACACCTGCCGTGCTTATACCTGTGCTCATCTCCGTCATAATGTTTCATTGCCTCTTACTTTAGTTTCCGGTAGTGTTACAAAAATTTCCATCATATGCATTTTGTTGGGTCCTTATAAGAAAAATTACTTTAGCTGTTGTGGCCAAAAATTATTTGCAACACTACCATTCACCTCACATGTGGGTATTCATGCTTCGCATGCGTACAGCAGGTCAAACTGATGAAAACGATAGGCGATCTCCTCGTTGCACTGCTGCTCTTATCTTCGCACTCTACCTACGGGCAGGGACCGCCCGCTCGCGACACCAGGCCCCCGACGCAGAACGCGGTGAAGGTATACAAACTTGGCCCGGATTCGCTGCCCCAGCAAGGGGTGCCAAAGGGGAAGCTGGATGGACCATTTTTGTACAAAAGCCAGGTTTTTGCCGGCACAATCCGCAAGTACTGGGTCTATGTGCCGGCTCAATATAGGCCAAGCAAGCCTGCCTGCGTGTTGGTGTTCCAGGATGGCCAGAGGGCCATCAACCCCAATGGCGTGTTGCGCGTGCCGACGGTGATGGACAACCTGATCCACCAGAAGGAGATGCCCGTAACCATCGGCCTCTTCATCACCCCGGGTCAGCGGGGCGAGGAATACCCGGAGAGTCTCGACACTAGAAATCCGAACAACAGAAGCGTCGAGTATGATTCGCTCGGCGACACATATGCCCGCTTCATCGTCGAGGAGATGCTCCCGGAAGTCGGTAAAAGCTACAACCTAATCAAGAACCCCGAGGGGCGAGCCATCGGGGGAGCAAGCAGCGGCGCGATCTGCGCCTTTACCGTCGCCTGGGAGCGTCCGGACCAGTTCCGCAAGGTCATCAGCTTAATTGGCAGCTTCACAGACATCCGTGGCGGCCATGTTTATCCCGACTTGATTAGCAAGAGCGATCGTAGACCGATCCGCATTTTTATCCAGGATGGTATCCAAGACAACCGCAACCCTGACAACCTCGCCCGCGATTGGTACCTACAAAACCAAGCCATGGTCGCGGCCCTTAAGGAAAAGGGCTACGACATGACTTACGTCTTCGGTGAGGGAGGCCATTCGGACGACCACGGTGGTGCGATTCTGCCGGATATCCTCCGCTGGCTGTGGCGAGATTATCCTAAATAACCTATGTGAAGGGTATAGAAAGGCATGAACAACCGAGAACTGGGGCGCCCAGGATGGCGCGTTTCAACTGTTAGTTTCGGGGCCTGGGCCATTGGCAGCGCTTTGGGAGATGTGGAGGATCGTGAAGGTCACTAGCCGCGTTGCACCGGGCCGTTGATCTGGGCGTGAACTTTTTCGACACGGCTGATGTTTATGGCGATGGACGCAGTGAACGGCTGCTGGCCCAGCTCAGGTGTGAATGCACAGAGGAGATCATCATCGCCACAAAGGCGGGGCGGCGTTTGGACCGGCACGTGACCAGCGG
>JACCTF010000385.1 GCA_013812565.1 Pyrinomonadaceae bacterium
GTTCCCGCTTCCATCCATGTGGCAGCAAGCGCGCGTGCGCGATCCGACACGTTTGCCGCGCTTGGCTCGCGCGCCAGCGCATCAAGCGCGTGCGCTAGGTCTTTACCAAGGACTGCGAGCGTGCGCCGGTATGCGGTTCTTCCGAGTTCCATCGTCTCTTCGAGTTTCTGCGCGGTGCGAACGGACTGGTCAGCACGCGTTAAGCGAAACGAACAAAAGCACTGTGGGCGCTCCGCAAGCAACTGCCGCACAGGCAGATCGCAGTTTGTGAGACTAGCGCGCTTTAGTAGTTCTTCAGCCCGCATCCATGCTTGGCGATTCAGTATTGTAAGCCCTGAGAGAGCTTCGAATTCTTGCCACCCATCGCTCGCAAGCAAAGCCGAAAGCGCATCCGTATAGCTCTCGCTGTTTACCGCTCGATCATGCAATTCGGCGTAATGCTCAACGTAGCGCGTCTTAAACTCGCCCCACAAAAGATCAAAGCGGCGGCACTGTTCGACATCGAACAAGCTGTGAGGATCGTCGGTGATTTGCAGCAACTCGCGGCGGGCACTTTCAATCTGTTCAACAATCGTCGGTTCGGCCGAGGCAAGGTAAGCGCGCGCCCTCTGGCGCTCGTCCAAGCCGGAGATGAAGTGAGTTAGTTCTGCTAACTGCTGCGTACCGTGCATAAAAGCTTCCGGTGAGTCTAGGAAGGCATCGGCCACACGCTGCAAACCCTCTTCAAGCGGAATCGTCTCGATCAACGCCGCTTCCACCGCGTCGGCGGTCGCACCAAACTGTCTGCGCACACGCGCGGCCAGGTTCCACACGCGCGTCGTGAGCGCTTCGTCCGGCATCTGGTCAAAGCGGCGGAGTACCGCACGCTCGCGCCACGCTTCGAGCCACTCGGCAAGAGCTTCGCGGACAGTTTCACGGGCCGCTGAATCGGCAACCGGCACGAGCGTCGCCCGCCCTGTCAGCAGACGCGCCCATGCTGTGAGTTCTTCATGGTTATGCAGAATCGCCGCCGCGCGGCAAACCCCTGTCACGTCTTTCCATCTGACAGAACGATCCAGCGCGGGGCGGCTGATGTGGTCGCCGGTTGAGGTGACAAGTTCGATGCGACGCTGTGCGACGAGAGCCGCAAGCACCAAACGCTGCGCTTCGCTGAGCAACCCATAAGGCGCTTGCCCGAGCGCGCGGTATATTTGATCGAGAGGCACAACGTCGCCGCTCGCTGCATCCGTTAAAGCAAGCACCTCCCTAGCCCATGGGCGCTCCAGAACTTCATCGCCCGTCTCGGGCGTCCACGCATCGCCTCGTAGTTTCGCCAACCCGAGCGGCGCGGCAAAGCCTTCCGCTAACTCTTGCACACTCGCCTCAGTGGTCTGTGCGCCGCCGAAAAACCCGTTCACTAAACTTGCCACTTCGGGTTCGCTGAGCGTTCTCTTAAATAAAGGATGCTGCGGGTAACGCTGTTCAAATAGCTCGGCGCAAATAACTGCCAACGCATCTGATAGCGTCACTGCTCGTCGCGCCTCGTCCGTCCACGCCCAACGAGTGGCGCCGGTGATGAGCACTCCATCATCCACATAGATGCGCGTCCAGATGCGTTCGGCCTGCGCGGCGAGTTTAGCGATTGCGGCACGCGCCGTTTCATCAAACTCTGCCCAGAGAGATTGGTCTGTGCGCAGTGCGACGAGGCGACGCAAATCGCCCGTCTCCTCAACGGTCAATGCTGCCGGTTGCCATACAATTGAAATAGGCTCATTCGGTTGCGCGCCGCCGAGCATCAGCGAGGCTTGCGGCAGGTTCAGTGGCGACGCTTGACGATTTTCAACCGCCTCAGTCGCAGCGCCGTTCCCAACACCTTTGGGCGCAAGCACCGTGATCTGACAATCCGTTTGATAATCCCCGTGCGGTGGATCGTGCGGCGGATTATGTAGTGGATCGCTCACGGGTGCGAGTTGTGTATCGACAGGGTGCCAAAGCAGGCGACCGCGCCGCTTCTGTCCGCGCCACGGAATATATAAGTCGGCAGCAATCTGTTTTGCGTCCCCTTCATCGACAAGCGACCAGTCGTTAAAACGACCGCGAGCGATAGTGCGCAGCAAATCGTTTGTGGCCGAGTCCGCATCCGGTAGACGTTCGGCGCTTCTGGCAAGCGCCGAGTCAAACTGGGCCGACGAGCTGACAGGTAAGCGGAAGCGTGCTTCCGTGCTGTCCTGACTTTTTTGTAACGCTCCCGGCGGCGCAGATTGAGTTAAGAGCGTGAGCATCCCTTCGATTCGCTGAACGATTAAGTTCGGGTCCGCTTCGTCAGAGAGCAGCAGTGCGGCGCATAACTCACGCCCGCTCGCGCCCCGCCCGTCGAGTGAAAGAATGAAGAGCGCTTTAAGCACCAGCTTGGCTTCAAGACGCTGCATGACGGGAAGTTGGGCGGCCCCTTTGATCGTTAGTTCATCGTAAGCCGCAAAAGCGCTTTTCAAGTTCGGGTCTTTACGCAAGTCGCTCTCGGCCGTATCGAAGACTTCATCAAGCAGAACAAGCGAGAGCGCGGGTCGCCCGACAGCCCGCATACTAGCCGCCGCCGCGAACGGCAGAAAGGCAAACGCCGGCACGTACAGCCGCACCGCCGCCGTCGTATCAGCGACAAGCGGGTGAACCGGATAAACGGCGGCAAAGCGTGGCTCGCTCCAGTTGAAGCCGGGCACCGCGGCGCGCAAACTGAGGTAGATGTCGTGCAGGGCATTGCGCGCCTGGGGAGTTTTGCGCAACAGGAAGAGGTCTGCGACGCGGTAGAGATGTTCCTCGTCCAGGTAGTCTATCTGGAAAGTTCCTGTCAGCGCGACATTACCTTTGTCCGCGCCAGAGATGTCGTCATCAAGCGCGAGCGCGACAAAAACGTTTAACTGCCCGGCCGTCTGTGCGAGTTCGCTGAGCAGCGGCCCGTCGTTGCGCGCCACGCGGGCGTTGCGCCCGTAAGCGGTGTCGATTATGAGTACAAGCGTAACATCGCCCAGGCGCGAAGCGGCGATGGCGAGCATCTGCGGTAGCTGGCTGCCCCACTGCGCTTCGTCCCCACCAAACATTTCGGTGAAGGCGGCGGCGACTTCTTCCACCAGCGTTGCACGTGTGCCGCGTTCGACGCGCAGAACTTTGCAGCGACGATCCGCTATACGGCGTGCGCTGGCGGCGACATGGGCATCTGAGATTGTGGAACGAAGCTCGCTAGAAGCAGCGAGCGCCCCGAAGGCCACGAGCGTGTGACTTTTGCCAACGC
>JACCTF010000387.1 GCA_013812565.1 Pyrinomonadaceae bacterium
CTGTCACGCCGCGTGGAGTGAGTGTTTTGGCTCGCACACGTCCGCGCCCCGAAGTGATGCGCGCGATTGATGACGGCTTCACACAACTCTTTGCCATTGCCCGCCGTCACGGTTACCGCGCACGGCTTGATCACAGCAATTACACCGTCTTCATCGCGCGCGCCGACCGCAACAAAGACAGTAGCGGCGCGTACTCGCCGGACATCGCTTTGTCCGCCGCGCAATACGCCGGAAGCGTCTACGATCAAGGCGGCTTCGTCTATGCCGCCGGGATGGTTCTCGCTTTCCAGCCATGTGCTTTCATCATCGCGGAACACGAAAGAGACTGGCAGCGCATCAGTAATGTTGTGCGCTACGAAGGCGAGCACCTGGTGCTGTATCACAACGACCGCGCCCGCTACCAAGCGACCGCCGACCACAGTCAGGGCGGAGGCCATCCGATCTTGCAGTAACTCGCTTCAAACGTTTCAACCGCCAAGAGGCTTTGCAAATGCCGAAAAGAAGATGCAAACGTAAGCGACCTTGACGGTTGGGTGTATAGCGTGGTGGGAGTAACGCGGTTACTTTACAACTTTTGCTGAGAGCACGAGGATCAGCCCCTTATCTCTCAAGCTCGCAGTTCCTACCACTACTTTCTCGCCATCACGCACACTAACTGCGGTTTTGACACCGCCATTTTGATATTGAATAGTTGGGAATGAACCAAGGTTTGTGTTGCCGCTGGTAGGATTGCTAAAGCCAGTGACAACAGGAAATCGTATCTCGAAGTTTAATGATCCTATTTCCACCGTCGAAGCTCCAGAAGGAGCAGCGTTCAACGAGACAGATTGTATGTTGAGACCATAAACGGTGCCCGGATCAAGAGAGGCAGCCGCTGCAGGCAATTTAGCGTCAATGGTGCCGCTACTATTGATCCCAGATGCTCCATCTTTGACGCGCTGGATCAAGGATGTCAGGAGGTTGTAGTGCTTATAGTTGAGCGTCGATTGCAATTGCTTGATCACATCATTCAACTCAGGTGGGTACTGATTCGTTGACCCTTCGGTGTTCGTGGCAGTTAGGACATGGACGCGTAGCTCAATATTAGATCGCGGCGCTTCCGGTGTATCAAGCCGTTTAAGAGCTTCCTCAATAGTTGCAATATTTTCAGGAAAGTCGCGCACGGTGATAGTTCTAAAGTCTCGACTAACCGACATTGTAGCCCCCTTGAAACCGCTGCCAAGTGGTCCAAGCACTCCAAATAAGCTGTTCGGATCACGGTGTTTAAGTTCAAACACCCGGCTCCTAAACCCTTTCTCAGTGACATACTTATCCTGCACAGTTTGGCTCGGAGTCTGGACTTGCTGACTGGATGCGTTAGAAACAATAACCAACGTTGTGATAACTGCTACTAGCATCTTGACTATGAATGAAAACATAATCCCTCCTACTTGCTGCTTCTTGTAGCTGAAAATTATTCGGTGACTTTCGGTGAAAACCAGATTATCCGTATGTTGGGATCGCCAGTTTGAATCTCTATTCTCATCGCTTCCTGACTGGCCGCCGGATCGGCTGTTGATGCGATGATCTCCCCGCTAACTGGCCGTTCTGCTGACGCCATAGAAGGTTGAGTAATGAGGAGGGGAGCGCGGACGATCTCAGTGCCTGCCTTCGTGTGTAGCACGTCACGCTTCGGCATTTTCCTGGCCGCGCTAACGCGGGGCGGGCGTCGTGGCGCAAGCGCTGCGAGAAGATGCGCACGTGTCAATTCATCCCGACCGCGTAGTGAAGCTTTCGCTTCAGCCTCTACCGTCTCCCCCGTCCGTTTCGTACCAACGACGGTTAAACGATTGTGCTTCGCATTCGGATTCGTTTCATCCAGAGCGATGTAGACGGCGAGCGCGCCCGCCGCAAGTAAAAGCACGACCGGGGCGGCGAGGGTTAGCCGGCGGCGAAGAAGTTGGAAGGGAAGTTGCCACGGCGTGAGCGCGGCTGCCTCGTTGTTGATCGCTTTGAGCACCGTACTTCGGATTCCGTTATAGAACGACGCGTCAAACTCCGGCGGCGCACAGGCGGAGCGCAGCAGGTGCAGGCTCTCTTCGTATTCATCGGCGAGACGGCGGCACACGCTGCATGAGCGTAAGTGAAGCGAGACGGCGGCATGAGTGTGTTCATCCTCTAAATCGCCGCTCGCGTGAAGCGAAAGCAGTTTCTCAACCTTCCCACAATCCATACGGCTTTTACCTCCTTCCTCGTCCGCGAAGAATCCGGTCGCAGTAAAGTTTAATCTTCTGACGAGCCATGCTGATTTGGGAACGCACGGTTGCCGGGCGCGTACCTAAGATGCTTGCCACTTCCTCGGTAGAAAATCCTTCAAGGTCGCGCAAGACAATCGCGACTCGCTCCTTTTCGGGCAGCGTCTCAAGCGCGCGTCGAACCATCAATCGCTTCTGCGTGAGAAGCGTTGCTGCCTCCGCGTCGTCCGCGCTCACCAGAGTTTCCAGCGAACCCAGTTCACGCTCGGTCTCAAGCGATGCCCACTGATCGCTGCCACCGGGCTTTCGGCGCTTGCGCCAAATGTCTCGACAGACGTTAACGGTGATGCGATACAGCCACGCATCAAAATCCCGTTCTCGTTTGAAACGATGCATGTGTTTATAAAGCCGCAAAAAGACTTCCTGCGCCGCATCGCGCGCGTCCGCTTCATTGCCAAGGATGTGCCAGGCCACGCGTACTACGCGGCGCTCGGAGCAAATCATGATTTGATCAAAGGCCGCCCGATCTCCGGCACAGGCCTGCTCAATCAATAGCGCGAAAGATGTTGAGCGATCCTCTGCCGCATCGCTCGGCACAAGGCTGTCTGTCATCAAAGAGATTTCCGCGACCTTGTTTGACATGCTTCGCTTCACGCGCTCCTGTTTATAACTACTCGCTTCAGAGAAAAAGCGTTGAAAGAAAAAGTACGCAGAAGGCAGAGGGCAGAGGGCAGAAGGCAGTGAATTAGAGGTGGAGCGGGCGTTGGGTTTCAAGGTGGGACACGGCGGCAACCGACACGCCGCGGCGATAAACGGTCCGCCGCCTACTGCTTACTGCCCTTGCCTTCGATGATGGTCAGCACGCGATCAACGCCGGGAACGTTCACCGTCTCTAACGTGCCGTTGGGCCAGCGCACTTCGAGCTTGTCTACTTTGGTTGCCGCGCCGAGTCCGAAGTGGAGGCGCATGTCGTTGTGCGAAGCGTAGCTTGCGCCGCTGACCACATCGCCGCGTTGACGCATTTTGCCAGTCGTTACATAAGCAACCGCGCCGACCGCATCTTTCGGACTGCGCTTCGTTGTGTCGCCAATCAAACGTAGCTGCAACCAGTGCTGGCGCGGTTCGCTCACATTACGCAGCAGGGTGGGCGGTGAATCCATGTTGTTGATCACGGCATCAAGCCGTCCGTCATCATCGAGGTCGCCGATTGCCAAGCCCCGACCCTGAATCGCAATCGCTAAACCACTATTAGGCGCGGCCGCAACGCGTTCAAATCTACCATTGCTGTTACTGCGCATCAGCAATAATTGCTGCGCATAGCTTGTGCCCCACTGGTAATTGTCAACTGCCGGGTAGACATGACCGTGAACGATGAGCAGATCTTTCCAGCCATTATTGTCATAGTCGATGAAGCTTGTTCCCCAACCGAGAAAAGGAATGGTTATTTCGCCGCAGCCGGCTTGGAACGTGACATCCGTGAAGTTGCCGTCGCCATCGTTGTGATACAGGGTGTCTGTGTCGTCCGAAAAGTTCGTCACATAGAAATCAACACGTCCGTCATTATCGTAATCGCCGATGCCAAGGCCCATTCCGGCTTGTTCACGACCGTTTTCATTAAGCGCCACGCCTGACGGGTAGCCGACCTCTTCAAACGTGCCGTTGCCTTTGTTGAGGTAAAGCTGCTTCGGCGTTGAATCATTGACTACAATCAAATCGAGGAAGCTGTCTTCGTTAGCGTGAACGAAAGCAGAGGTGAAGCCGTAATACTTCTGCGGATCATCAACGCCCAATTTGGCGCTGACATCCTCGAACGTACCATCTGCCCGCTGGTGGTAGAGCGTGTCGCCTTCGCCCGCGAGGCCGCGCGGGCCGCACATTACCGGCTCGCCGCGAAACTGGCAAATGTTTTCCTTGACGCCGCCCGGCTTCCCAATGTCGGCGGGGCTTGGCGGTAACTTACTCATGTCGAATTGAACGTAGCCGGGAACAAACAGATCAAGCCGACCGTCTCCGTCATAGTCTCCGAAACTTGGGCCGGTGCTCCAGCCGCGACGCGCGACGCCCAACTTCTCCGCCGTATCAGTAAACGTTCCATCGCCGTTGTTGCGGTAGAGGCGCGACACTCCGTAGTTGCCAACGTACATGTCGGGATCGCCGTCCGAGTCGTAATCACCGACGGCGACGCCCATGCCCCATCGTTCGTTGGCGACTCCCGCGCGCTCCGTCACATCTTCAAACTGCCAGTTGCCGAGGTTGCGATAAAGTGCCGCGCGCGGAGTCGGCTCTTTGCCTTGCAAGGCGGCAAAGGTCGAGCCGTTGAGAAGGTAGATGTCAGAGCGTCCATCTCCATCGTAATCAAAGACGGCAACGCCGCCCGACGGGGCATCGATAATGTAATCTTTATTGGTGCTGCCCGAGCGATGTTTGAACTTTGCGAGCGCGGTGCGCGCCGTGATGTCTTCAAAAACGATGGGAGCTTTCGGATCAATAATGTTGACGGTGCGCCGCGAAGAATATGTGCGGATTTCGCCGGTTGCGGCTCCGGTGGCCCGACCGCCCATCTGTTGTGGAGGCGTCTGCGCGAAGGTGCGAATCGTTGATAGAGACGCCAACAAACCGATAAGAAGAATAGAAAGTCCCTTGGAGTGTGCCCTCGGAGTTGGAAGCACCTTTTTCCATGTGCGCGCCAGAAAAGTGTGGGTTGAACTTCTATAAAACATTGAATCTCTTTCGCGTTGCTGCATGAATCGAACAACTCTGCTCAGCGCTCGTTGATTATGTGGTACTGATCAATCTTTGGATTGGCGATTGTTTGCGTTTGCCCACTGGGCCAGCGAATCTCTACCGAGCGAACGGCAGACGCCGTACCTAGACCGACGAGAACACGTCCATCATTGGAAGATAAGTAGCTACCGGCGTTGCTCACATCAAACGTCTGTTTACGATTCTGCACGTCAACCACGATGATGCGCGCACCCATGCCGTAACGATTGCTTTTTGCCCCAGCTAATGCAAAACCGATCCAGTGGTTTTTAGTTCCGTCGTTGCGCAGGATCACAGGCCGGTTGTCCGTGACGGCGATAACAATGTCTGTGTCTCCGTCATTATCCAGATCGCCGAAGGCTGCTCCGCGCGCCGCCACGGGCGAATTAAAGGCCGGCCCCGCCGAAGTCGAGACATTAACAAAAGCTTTGCCTGTGTTGCGCATCAGGAGCGGAGTTTGGCGGTATTTCAAATAACTTGAGCTCTTCTCAATCGTGTCGAGCACATGACTTTGCGCAACAAAAATATCCTGCCGTCCGTCGTTATCAAAGTCTGCGAAGCCTGTGCCCCAACCTGAGTAGAGGATTTTTATCTGTTAGTCCTTTGTTTATTTTTTCTCATAGGTAAATGTCATG
>JACCTF010000405.1 GCA_013812565.1 Pyrinomonadaceae bacterium
TCGTTGGAGTTAGAAAAACCGGCCCGGGACCTGGGTTTTTCGAGTTGTTTCTGCCCACTTTCAGGTCCGCCTTGAGTTCTTGACGCTGTCCGATAAAATCTGCTATAAAAAGCCGCAACCCGCGAAGTTCACTTTCAAAATTATCTGGCACGGGTGACCTTCCTCGAAACAGTACTGTCCGTACAGGCCAGCAGCCGCGAGACGGTAGCCGGATGTACCTTGAACAACCGGGCCGCGTCGGCGGCAGTCTTGTCGCCCTTCGTGATCATCTTTCGAATCTCGGACTGCTGTTGAGCGGAGAGCTTCGGGCGGCGTCCGCCGATTCGCCCTTCTTGACGGGCTGCATCTAATCCGGCTCTAGTTCGTTCCCGAAGCATGGCCCGTTCAAACTCTGCAAACGCTCCGACCATCTGCATCATCATTCGACCTGCGGGTGTGGTCGTGTCGATGGCTTCGGTCAGGCTGCGGAATCCCGCCCCCGATTCCCCGAGCCGTTCCATGATCGTGAGGACGTCGCGCAGCGAACGCGAGAGCCGGTCGAGTTTCCACACCACCAGCACGTCACGTTTACGGAGTTGATCGAGAAGGCGGTGGAGTTCAGGCCGATCCCAACGCCCACCGGAGGCTTTCTCGCGAAAGATCCGCTCGCATCCAGCAGCTTTCAAGGCCGTCACTTGCGCGGCGGTGTCCTGGTCATCTGTGGAGACGCGAGCGTATCCAATCAGCATTGCACAAAGGTATCGCCATTCGGGAGTATAATGCAATACCTTTTCGCAACACTAGAATCCCCGGAAACATGACAGTCGCCGGTCTGTTGCAAAACCGCTCGTTTATGCAACTGATCAAGCGGCATGGCGGGAAAGCTTATGGACTGGATCAGTAAACCCTGTGCGACGGCTCGTTACTCCAACGCCGACTTTCGGGCCACTTCCGAAAGTCCAGCCAACTCCTCGATACTGGAAGAGTACGCCAAATAACGCACAAAGTTTTACGCCAGATAATTTGCAAAGTGACACTTATTGAATTATATTGACCCCCTGTACCTTATGCAGTACAGTGTACCTTGTAGGGTGCATATGGAATGTCAACGCCAGCGCTTAAGAAAATCCCGGCCGTCTTCTACCGCACGGCAGCCGGAGCGGAGCCGGTACGCAACTGGCTCAAAGAGTTGGCCGCTGAGGATAGGCGCGTCATCGGCATCGACATTGCCACAGTCGAATTTGGCTGGCCGGTCGGCATGCCGGTCTGCCGCCCGATCAGCTCGCGCCGGGGCTTGTGGGAAGTCCGCAGTTCCCTTGCGGGTGGCCGGATTGCCCGGGTCCTTTTCAGCATCCATAACGACCAGATGGTCCTGCTGCATGGCTTTGTGAAGAAGACGCAGAAGACGCCCGACAGTGACCTTGACCTTGCCATGAAACGAAAGAGGGAGATTGAACGATGAGCAACAAACACCTTGGATCGTCCTTCGATGAATTCCTGAAGGAGGAAAACATTTATGAGGAAGCGACCAGCCACGCCGTCAAGCGTGTCCTGGCCTGGCAGATCGCCGAGGCCATGAAGGAAAAGCAAATCAGCAAAAGGGAGATGGCCAAGCGGATGAAGACCAGCCGCAGCCAGATCGACCGCTTTCTCGACCCGGAGAATGCCAACGTCCTACTCGACACGATCCAGAGGGCGGCGGCCGTGGTCGGCAAGAGCGTGACCATCACCCTCGAAAACCCGCCGCGACGCTAACCCAGTACTGACAAGAAGTGTTGTCGTGCCGCACGCTTAAACGCGATAGACCGCGTGCGCATAAGAAGATAGGATAAAAAGAGAGGCGGAATTTATGACCCTGCAGATAAACCTGAAACCGGAAGTGGAAGCGCGGCTCAAAGCTCAGGCGCAAGCGCGAGGCGTGCCCGTAGAAGCCTTTATTGCGTCCGTCATAGAAGGCAAAGTGAACGGCCCAATGGCCGAAGAGGACTCCCGCCTTGCTGCCATGCGCGAGGCCATGAACGATGAATTGTTTCTGGCTGATTTAGCGGAGACGATGGAAGATTTCAGACACGTTGACTGTGAGCAACACCACTAATGGCCGTCTCTCGTTGGGATGTGCGGCTTGCAAACCTTGACCCTGTGATTGGCTCAGAACAAGGGAAGACTCGCCCGGTTCTGGTCATAAGCGAGACCCGGCTCAACAGCATTCTTCCCGTGGTCAATGTCCTTCCCATCACATCTCGTAAACCAGGAAGGCGCATTTATCCATATGAAACTTTGCTCCCTTTAAATACCGCGGGGCTTACCTCTGAATCAATCATCCTGTGCTATCAAATCAGAACGCTCGACAAGCAGCGATTAATCAAACAATACGGGACTCTCACTAATAGGACCTTGCAAGACCAGGTTGTTGCTGCGCTAGGATTCCAGCTTGGCATCAAGTAATTTTGTGGCATGGGTGGGGACAAGCGTATAATTCGTTCGCTATTATTACGCCAGTTGGCAAAGAGCGATAAGAACGCTAGTAGGTGATGACTCCCGACCTACCGGATCATCTACCGAGCGCAATCACTCAAGAGCGAGTTGGGTGATTTCCTCCTTATCGGAGCAGGCCGAAATATCCAGTGTAAATCTTCAGCATTTTTATTATCAATCCAGAGACATTATTCCCGCCTGGCGGGGCGCCCGTTATGAAAGAAGTATCTGTAAAGGTTCAAAGCGATTATCTGCAAAGAATGGTTACCATGCGAAATCCCGTTCTCGCAGTGGCGGAACTGATCTGGAATTCTTTGGACGCAGAGGCGCAAACGGTCCAGGTGTTTTTAAGTACGAACGAGCTCGGCGGCGTCGAAAAAATTACCGTCTCAGATGACGGGCATGGCATTGATTACGAGCACGCTATTCCCTGTCCTTCGCCAAAATTCGAAATCGTTGAAAAGAATTGACTTCTCGCCTCATCCGCCCCACCCTTTCCGCCATGATCAATGCCCTCTTTGCACTCCTCAGGACTCTCATCTTAGCCGTCAAAGATCCTCGCGACCTGGCGCTCGAAAACCTTGCGCTGCAGCAGCAATTGGCAATCTACAAGCGCCTTTATCCACATCCTCAACTCCGTCACAGAGATCGCCTGTTCTGGATCTGGCTATCTCGAATCTGGGGTGGGTGGCGCAATCCTTTGCTGATCGTCAAACCTCAGACCGTCATCAGCTGGCATCGCAAGGGGTTCAAACTCTTCTGGAGCAGGCTCTCTCGGCGAAGGAGCCCCGGCAGGCCTCAGGTGAGTCCACAGGTACGTACTCTAATACGGAAGATGGCACGTGCCAATCCGCTGTGGGGCGCACCACGCATTCACGGTGAATTACTCAAGCTTGGGATCGACATCTCTGAAAGAACTGTGTCTCGCCTGATGCCCAAACATCAGAAGCCACCTTCCCAGAGCTGGCGGACATTTCTCGACAATCACTTCTGCGAGCTGGTCTCAATCGACTTCTTCACCGTGCCAACTGCCACATTTCGCGTGCTGTTTGTGCTAGTAGTACTGGCACACGACCGTAGGAGAGTGCTGCACTTCAACGTGACAGAACATCCGACCTCAGCCTGGACCGCACAGCAGATCGTCGAAGCTTTTCCTGAGGATCGAGCACCGCGCTACATCATCAGAGATCGCGATCAGATCTACGGCGAAGATTTCCGCCAGCGGGTGGCTGGGATGCAGACCCGTGAAGTCATCACTGCTTTTCAGAGTCCGTGGCAGAACGCGTATGTCGAACGGCTGATCGGCTCCATCCGGAGAGAGTGCCTGGACCATTGTATCGTGCTCGGAGAGCGACACTTGCGCCGCATCTTGCAAACCTACTTTGATTACTATCATCGATCGAGAACGCACTTGTCGCTCGCCAAGGATGCACCCGAGCCGAGAGCCATTCAGCCCCCGGAGAGCGGAAAAGTGATCCAGTTACCACAAGTTGGCGGCTTGCATCACAGATACAAGAGACGAGCGGCGTAGCCAGGGGATCTCCGCCCTTGACCAGCAGTATGATTTCAGTTCAATAGAGATGTGCGACTGTGCAGGTGTGGCGAGATGAGGCCACAGGTGGTCGAGGAATGGCCTGCTTGGTGGAAGGTAGGATTGACTCCTGGCCATATAAGTCACGATGTAAGCCAGAGCAGGCATCAAAACCAGTGATGGATTGAT
>JACCTF010000421.1 GCA_013812565.1 Pyrinomonadaceae bacterium
CGGCCATCGCCAATGGAAAGATATTTATTCGTGGCGAGAGGCATCTTTATTGCATCGCATCGGCAACGTAGTGGTTAAGAGGAAGTTAGGAATGAGTTTGGAGCGTCGCCTTCAGGCGGGTTGTGCGCAGTGGAAAAAGCCCCATCAAAGTCGGTACTCCAAACCGGTATCATTCCTATCCTTCTATTGAACTTCATAAAGCAGTCAGGAGTTTTGAAATGTTTGACACAGCCCAATCCCCTTCTTGGTATCGCTCAACAAAAACTTTGCTGTTGGCGTCACTGAGCATTGCGGTCGTCGCCGCCAGTGCTCTCTACCTATTCTCCGGTTCTCGATTCTCCAGCAACAAAGACGAAGCTCACTATGCGGAGTTGGAACGACATCGCGCCGAGCAACAACGCAAGGCTCCTTCTGAAGCGATAGCCGCTCCCGTTGGCACCGGGCAAATAATGGAGGCATCGGTTGCCAACAGTCCTGAGCAAGCGACCGCTCCTGCTCCAAACAGTGCTGAGCAAAACAGTGTACTTGTCAGCAACGAGCAAAAAGCGGAAGGCGGAAACACTAATAGCGGCAAGACGGCGGATCAAACTCAAGCCGGTCAAGCTCAAGTGATAGCTGAGGCGCAGACGGCTGAAAAGAAAACGCCTGCAGCTAAACCTGCACGTAACTACTGGACAAACTTTCGTGGTCCAAGCCGGGATGGTCGCTACGATGAGACAGCGGTTCTAACGAAGTGGCCTTCGGGCGGCCCGCCCTTGTTGTGGCGTCAACCGATTGGCGGCGGCTATGCCTCATTCGTCGTGGCTGACGGCACGGCTTTCACGATTGAGCAACGTCGGAGTCAAGAGACGGTCGCCGCCTACAACCTTGAAACGGGGCGCGAACTGTGGACAAACAGTTGGAACGCGGAGTTCGTCGAATCGATGGGTGGAGATGGCCCGCGGACTACCCCGACATGGGACGCGGGTCGCCTCTATGCGCTAGGCGCGAAGGGGGAACTGCGCTGTTTAGACGCAAAGACCGGAAAGCCTCTCTGGACGCGCAACATCCTTACCGATAACGGGGCGCAGAATCTTCAGTGGGGCATGTCGGCGTCGCCGCTCGTAGTGGATGACAAGGTGATCGTGCTGCCGGGCGGGACTTCGGGAAAGTCCGTGGTGGCTTACAACAAACTAACAGGCGCGCCCCTTTGGAAAAGCCTCAACGACCGCCAAGCATATACATCTCCGATGCTGGTGACGCTCGGGGGCAAACGACAAGTGATGATCGTCACGGCCAGCCGCGTCGTCGGCCTCGCTCCTGAAGACGGCTCTCTGCTGTGGAGTTATCCGTGGGATACACAGATGGGCATCAATATCTCCCAACCGATTGTGGTTGATCGAACCCGCTTCTTCATCTCGGCGGGCTATGGCAAGGGGGCGGCGCTTGTGGCCGTGAACGGAACCGGCAATAGTTTTACAGCCGAAAAGGTTTGGGAAAACACTTCGATGAAAAACAAGTTCAACAGTTCGGTGCTGCACAACGGGCACATCTACGGTTTGGATGAAGGCATCTTAACTTGCATCGAGGTTGAGACCGGACAGCGCAAGTGGAAAGGCGGTCGGTATGGTTATGGGCAAGTGCTGCTCGCCAGTAATCATCTGATTGTCACGACCGACACCGGAGAACTCGTGCTCGTTAAAGCTGATCCGAGTAAACACGAAGAGTTGACTAGATTTCCTGTCCTTGAGGGAAGGACGTGGAATGTTCCGGCCCTTGCCAGCGGTCGCCTGCTAATGCGCAACGCCACGCAAATGGCCTGTTTTAATCTCTCGACGCTATGATCGCGGACTCTTCGATTGCGGATTTGGGAATGCGGAGTGCTGATTGAAGAAAGAGAGGCAGCACTGTTTGGTTTTCGTGGACGTTCGGAGGCTGCTGCGTTTTGAATAGAACTTCGACAGACTGGCCCGCGTAAACATTCCCTTGGGGCCGACTCCAGTGGAGGGCACATGACTTCAGCATTCCTCGCCGCCCATGCTCATGCGGACACCGGGGGCGAACATGTGGTGCAGCTTGTCATAGATGACAACGTTGAATCCGCACGACGTCGTTTGATGGCTGCCCTCCAGAAGCTTGACTACCTGATTGTGAGCGATGACCCTCTCCTTGCGCGTTATACCCCTCGCGCGGCCAGCCGTTTGACGCCCTCCTTTACCTCCTTTGACCTACTTAACAAGTCAAGAAAGCTTACCATCGGGCTCAGGCCATTTGACGCTGAGACAACACTGGCGACTTTTGATTACACAATCGTCAATTCTGAAGGCACCGGCAGCTATAAAGCCGTGCTTGAACGGGAAGCCGAAGCGCTCGTCGCTCTCGCCAAGCTGCCGCTGACAGAGACTAAATGCGGAAGGTGTGGACTGGAAGCAACCGGGGATTCACACTTCTGTCGGGGGTGCGGCGTCCCGCTGGCTCATCCGGAACCTACAGAACTCGTTCTACTGAAGTTCACGGCCGAGGCGCGGGCGGTCTACATGAAGATGATCTATGGCGGCGGCCTCGTCTTATTCCCACTATTGTTACTGCTTGTGATGTTCCTATCCGGTGAAGCATACAAGATGATCCCGGTCATCATTCTGTTTGCGGCCGTCGGGTTATTCGGCGCATCAATGATGCTCAGCGGCCTGTGGCTGCTGCACCGAATGCTGATTACTAATAGAGGTGATCACAAACGGCTGGCCTCTACTCAACGGCATGATGCGCCAAAGACTTCCTCGATTATTCTTCCTCAGGGCATAGGAACTTCCATCACAGAGGGCACGACGGAGTTGCTCATGCTGACCAGGCGGGTGCCCGATCCGGTGCCAGTCAAACGTCACGAAGGAACCATTAAAGAATGATGGAGCGGTTAAACGGTTTGTATTTTTAATCCGCACTCCGCACTCCCAAATCCGCAATCGATCGTAGGCGGTCGCGCACCGGCGCTTGAGCGAGGTATAAGACATAGCCCAGCCCTGCGCCCAGACCCAATCCGTATAACGCCCCCCAGAGCAGCATGCCGGGTTTGCCGCCGATGGCGTTATTGAGCAGGTCGCCCAGAAAATAGCCGACTGAGTTAGCGAGAAACAACCCGAGAATCATTTTCAGCAAAGCCTGCCGCGCGCCGAACGCGACGGCCAGAACAAGCCCCATCAAGACAGACCCTACGAAGGAGCCGACCCATTCTCCGGTCGCGCCGCGCTGTAGCGTAAAATAGGCGGTTATCCAACTCGCCGCATAGAAGAAGAAGGCGACGCTGAAAAGAAGATAGAACCGGATTAAGCGGCCTGGGCCGATAACCAGTGCGCTCAGCACGCCGCCACCTCCAAGGATGAAAAGGAGTGTCCAAACGGCATAAGCGCCAGACAGCCCGAAGTAGCGGTACATCGAACGTTCGCCAAAGGCCACCGTCGCGAAAACCACAAGGCTCGCGAGGCAGAAGCCGAGGCTGCCAAACCAGAGAGAGTACAAGAGCGTTGGTATGCGGGGTTCAACGCTCAATAAACGGATTCTTGTCACAACGCGATCTGGGGTTAGTCCAAACAAATTTACGCTCGCTTTCACATCACGAATAATCTAACCGTCTTTTCGGATTCTGTGCCGGTGCGCTTCACATCCTATGACGACACGGCTCTGGTTTCCATTCATCCGTCCCCTAGTAGTCAATAGATTAGTCACAGAGGCACGGAGGCAAAACTGCTGATGAAGATGAGATACTTTGGTTTTCTGGTGTTTCACATGCTCTCCGGTCTGCGGTGCCTCTATGGCTCAGTTTTTCATGTGTCCCAATCTTGTGAGTTTCGATTTAGCCTCTCATTGTGGTGTGGCACCGGAACGAACCACGCGCTGATGGCGAGAACTCCGACGATCAGCGCCAAAAGATAGAAGATCATTGCATAGGAACCGGTCCAGGCTCTGCATGCCGCGAGCAGCAGCGGGCCGACGGCGGAAGCAAGCACTGTCAGCGACTGCGCCGCACCCTGAATTTTGCCGAGGTGCGCGCGGCCAAACGCGCGGCTCCAAAAGGTAAAGAAGATCACGATCACAACCCCGCCAGCCAGACCCATGACCACTGCATACGCCACGACGTGCGCCGTTGTTCGCACTTGCGGCAGCGCCACGAGCGATCCCATCAGCAGCAGCATCGCCAAACTCATCAAGCGATTCATCGACCACTTGGCTGCAAGCCAGCCGCCGCCGAAGTTCCCGACGAGTGCCGTTAACGCCGTGATTACTAATGTGCGATGGTAGACGCTTGCATCAAAGCCGCGCTCAGCGAGAATCGATTCATTGAACAAACCAATTCCGGAGGCGACAAGGCCGTAAGTTGCACTCGCTAAGGCGAAGAC
>JACCTF010000422.1 GCA_013812565.1 Pyrinomonadaceae bacterium
CTTCTTCATGGACGAGTGCCGGAAGCAATAGCGCTTGGCTTAGGGTTCTTCACGGCGTGGATTGTTGACTATCCAACCATGCGTTACCTTACGCGCGATCAACAACGACAGCCAGCTTTTGCAAAGCATGCAGCGGCTTCTGCGCTCGGTGCTAGCATAGCTGTAGTCCTCTATCTTTCATGGGGTTACTTCTTTCAGTGATGCTTTAAGCATGCTGGCTGTATTGCGTTGGAGACGAAACATGATTCTCAAAATCTTCTTGCTATCTTGTGCCGCTCTGCTTGTGGTTTGTCCCACTGGCGAAGGCATAACTTCGCGGCAGAAAGCTCTGCGGCAAGTCTCGCAGAATGTCGCCCAGTGTCCGACCATTACATTAGATTGTCCGACTGAAATCAGCCAAGACAAACATCTCTCGTTAACGTCGATCATCTTGACGCCTGCCTGACCTGGATTGCCTATAACCCCTTACATGATGGTTTTCCTTTCCATCACTTCACAGGTTCTTTCTCGAAATCCGAATCGTTCACCCAGAACGCTTTCACCTTTTCGCCGCGCCTGAAGCGTTCATAAAAGTTTCGCTGCTCCGGGTTCGCATACACGTACCTGTCGAAGATGTATCCTTTGCCGAACATGCGCGGATCGCCCTGCGCTCGCAACTCGCGCTCGGATTGTTGTTTCAACCCCATCTTTCGCACCCTGTATGCCGGATCATTAGCGAGATTGTTCAAACAGTCGGGATCGTTTGTGAGGTCGTACAACTCTTCGGCGGGACGCTTTCCGAAAGCCAGCATCCAGTATCTCTGATCGCGCCCCTCACGACGCGCTTGCAATATCTCCGTTTTGGTCGCGCCGCCGTCGCAATTCAGATAGCCGGTTTCGGGATTGCCTGCAGGCCAGCGTTCGGTCTCGTAGTTGTGTAGGTAAAGCATGTCGTTTTTGACGATGCCGCGAATCGGATAGCCCACGTCGTTCGGGCGTCCGATGTCATGTCGCTCTTTGCCGACCAGCACGTGATCGCGCCGCGGATTGACCCGGCCTGATTTTCCCGAAAAGAGAATGTCCTTCAGACTGCGGCCAACCGTCGGCTGCATTCCCGTCTGGTTCCATTTCAATCCGGCCAGCTCAACCAGCGTCGGCGCGAAATCGGCGAAGCTGACGTAATCGTCCACCGTGCGCCCGCTCATCCCGCCGGATGCTTTGATCCCGCGCTTCCACATCACCGCCAGCGGCACATGATTCGAGGCATCGTAAGCCTGTCCCTTCGCGCGCGGGAACGGCATGCCGTGATCGGACGTGACGATGACGATGGTGTTGTCGAGCTGGCCGCGCTGTTCGAGCAGAGTTAGCATGCGCGCCAGATGTTGATCGAAATGTTCAATCTCAAAGGCGTAATCGAGCATGTCGTGGCGGACGGCTTCAGTGTCCGGCCAGAAACCCGGCACACGATTGATGTCGCTGAGTTTCTTGCCGCCTTTCGCCGAGCCAGAACCATATTCATAGGCGCGATGTGGTTCGAGCGCGCCGTACCAGAAACTCCACGGCTGACCTTTAGGCGCGGCGTTGAGGAAATCTTCAAAGTTCGCCGCGTAGTCGTTGTTCTCGATGCCTTTGGCAGGAGTCTCAGCTTTCCTTTGATTAAACGGCTTGCCAGCCATCTGCCGCGGTTTGCCGCCGGCGTCGTTCGCCACGCCCGGCTCCCAGCCCTTTGCCGTCAGGCCGGTAAAATAGCCGTGTTCACCCAGCGCCTCCGCCCACGTTTTGAATTTCGAGGGAAAGAACGGGATGTGATTGGCGGCTTCTTCTAGTTGCCATGAATTGCGTCCCGTCAGGATGATCGCGCGTGACGGCGCACATTTGGCGTTCGGCGTGTAGGCGCGCGTGAACAGCACACCGTCACGCGCCACGCGATCAAAGGCAGGCGTCTTGACCCAGCGGTTGCCATAAGCGCCCGCATAGCCATAAGCCCAATCATCCGCGATGGCGAAGAGGATGTTCGGACGCTGTTGCGGTTGGACAGGCCGCGCGATCTTTCCCGGTGCGGCGGCGCAGAAGGCGCACAGCCCGGCCAGCCAGAGGATGAAAGATCGGCTGACACGTGACGCGATGATTGAGGTTGGTTTCACAGCCATCTCCTTTTTTATTTGCTAAATCGCTCAGCGAAACCTTGCGATCCACTACTGCTCCAGCCGCGCGTGCAGCCGTCGTCGCTCTTTGCCAAGCTTCGGATCATTATCGCGTTTGCCTGATTGGTCGAACACCTCTTTCTTTGCAGGGCGCGGACGCCGGCGATTCGGCAGCGGCTGTCCCGTCTTGCGGTCGAATTCGTCGGGCGTGCGACGCGGTGGCCTGACATCATTCGTGTCCTTCGTCCATTGCTCTAGTTTGGCTCTGAGTTGCGCCAGCGTGTCAGCATACTTTGCTTCATCCGCCAGATTGCGAAACTCGTGCGGGTCGGCATTCGCGTCATACAGTTCTTCACGCGGGCGCGGCGCTTGAAAGATCCTTCCTTGTTCCGGCGTCAGTTTGCCCGCCGCATGCAAGCGGCGCAGCGCGTCTGCCATTGCGCCGCGCCAGCCGTCGGCAGAAGGCGTCAGAGGCAGATCGGGATAATCGTTGCGAATGTATTTGAAGCGTTCGGTGCGCACGGCGCGCGCACGGTCTTCGTAATCGTGCCAGTTCTTCTCGGCATAGATCGCGTCGCGCACTTTCGCTTTCGGGTTTGTGAGCATCGCCGCAAAGCTTTTGCCCTGAAATGAGGGCAGTGACAAGACGCCCGCGAGTTCAAGCAGCGTCGGGCCAATATCCACCGTGCTGATTAGCCCCGCGGCCACGCCGCCCGCTTTGATTTTCTTCGGCCAGCGCGCGATCAGTGGTGTTTTGATGCCGCTGTCATAGAGCGTCGTCTTGGCGCGCGGGAACGGTCGCCCGTTGTCACTGAAAAATAGAATCAGCGTGTTGTCGGCAATCCCCTGTTGTTCGAGTTCGGCGATTACTTTCCCGACATACCCATCGAGACGCGCGATCTCGTCGTAATACAACGCCAGTTCTATGCGGACCTCGGGCGTGTCGGGCAGGTAGGGCGGGATGATCACGGCGTCAGGCAGGTGCGGTTGCGGAATGCTGTTTTCGACATAGTCACGATGCGGGTCAAGGGCCGCCAGCCAGAGAAAAAACGGCTTGTCCGGTGGGCGTTGCTTCATCATCGGTATCCAGCCCTGCGCGCCGCTGTCATCTTGGGCCAGCATCTTTCCGGTTTTCGGATCGGTCTGAAAACCCGCCTCGCCCGCATCGTTGACGACATCGAAGCGTTGCTTGATTGCGTTGCCGAGATGCCATTTGCCGGCGGCTGCTGTCCAGTAACCGTCGGCTTTCAGCTTTTCGACAAACGTCACCTGTTCAACCGGTAACGGCCAGTGTAACTGTTCGGCATCGGTGCTGTGCGGGTAGCGTCCGGTGAGGAGGCTTGAACGGCTGGGGCTGCACGAAGAAGCGGTAACAAAAGCCCGGTCAAAGCGCACGCCTTCGCGCGCCAGTCGGTCAATATTTGGTGTCCGAATCTTTTTATTACCGTAAGCGCCGCTGTCATCCCACGCCATGTCGTCAGCAATGATAAGAACGAAATTCGGGCGGGCGGCGGGTTGTGCAATCGCCTGCCCAAACGCAATCAGCACGATTGCCGGAAGCCAAATGGTGATCAAACACAATACTCGCTTTTTCATAGCTCACACTCCTCTGCACAACTTCAAAGCCGGAATCATACTCGTTGACTATCGTCTGATCCGTTTATTGACAGGCATCTTACTGCTCTCCCCAAACCTTTGGCGACTGAAATCTCTTTAGCTTCGGTGTTGACGAAAGTCGGGTATCTCGGCTAAGACATCCGGCAGAACATAATTCTGTCAGTCGGTCTTACCTAACTGTGGTTGTAGAAAATCCGTGGGGCGAGATTACTTGCTACCCGCCGCTTTCTTCAACCGGGAACTGAATAATCCTGACAAGATGAGGAACACGTCGATGAGATTTTGCGTACGAACCACAACTCGGCTGCTGTTGATGGTAGTGATGTCGGTGAGCGGTTTGCCCGCCTACTCGCGTCAAACTCATGGAGAAGGTGGACAAGGCGGTCGAACACTATGGTGGAATGCGCGCAGCGGCGCAGGCGAGTCCACCTGCGCCTCGAACCCGTCGCGCCAAGCTTTAGATCTCCGAAACCGATAACGTGAGGCCGAGCGCCAGCGCCTTTCGTACATACCGAGGCACCCGACCCTGTATCAATCGCCTCGCTCCACGTGCCGCGACCCACGCAGCACTTCACACCGCCGCTGGAGGCTTCGATGGAAGTAAGAACGTTCGACGATCTCGTCCTTTACATGAACCAGCGGCGCAGGCTCGGCTACCACCCGCCCGTCCTCCTGCTCGGCGCGGGCGCTTCTTTCGAAGCGGGCGTCGGGACGATGAAACAGCTTTTCCAGTTTACGAAGGTCAAGGACTTTGATGAATTTTGTCAGTACATCAAGACCCGCTCGGCGGATGAGCGGTACATCCACCTCTCTGAGTTTCTTCAGACGCGGAAACCCGCTGATGTGACGCCGGGCTATAGAGCGCTCGCTGCGCTCTTGGCGGAGAATTACTTCGACCTCATTCTCTCGACCAACTTCGACCCCCTGCTTGAGGACGCGCTGGCCGACGCGCGCCTCTGGCGCAAAGACTATCTGCTGCTCGTCAACGGGATCGTCCGCCCGGAGCGCCTCGACGTGATACTGAAAGAGCCAAGCCCGCGTGTGAAGATCATCAAGCTGCACGGCGACCTCTTCCACCGCTACATGGCGTGGACGCCGCAGGAGATGGAGGCGTTCGTCAAAGACATCAGACCGCAACTTACGCCCATCCTGTACGGGCGCGACATCTTCATCGCAGGCTACAGCATGAACGACAAGCCCATACGCGAGCTCGTCGTCGAGGCGGGCGGCCCGAACAGCGCTATCTGGTACCTGCACCCGGCAGAAGTCCCCGAATCGCTCAAGGCCAATGACCGTGTGCGGGCCGTTCTCGGCCCGGAGTGCAAGTTTGAGGAGCTTTTCACCCGGCTGGCGAAGGCGCTCGACGTTGAGCAGGCGGCGAGCGCCTCTCACCAACGCGCCCACCAAGCCGCGCCGGAGAAGGCCGCCGGGAAGGGGCGAACTATCGACGACCTGATGGCGTCGGTAGTCGGCCTGATACCCATTGACGGGTCATGGAAGGCTCCGGTCTGCACGGGGTTTGTCCTCTCCGAGCCGCGCCTGATCGTCACCGAAGGGTTTTCAGGCAACCGGTTCAAGGGAGACGCGGCCAAGGTTGTGACCGCTGACAAGCGAAGCCTGGATTGCCGCATTGTCAGGCGTGATGAAACGCACCCTTTCGCGCCCATCCTCTTCGATGTCCCTGAAGGACTCAACGCGCCGGGGCTCCGACTCGACGCCAGCCCGCTCACGGCGAACTTGGCCGTGCGGGTCGGCGTGGCGGCGGGCGAGCGGGTGGGCATCTCCTCCGGCTCAATCGTCGAGATAGACGAGAAGCGCTTACCAATTGCCCCGGTCGGGGAGATAGACCATCTCGTCGCCGTCGATTGTGTCGTTGCGCCCGGCTCCGCCGGCGCCCCCGTGCTCGACGCCGCTAGTCTAGCGGTGCGCGGCTACATCGTCGCCGGCAGCACGGACAAGCCGCCTTCGTTCATGTACCCGGCATATCGATGGGCGGACGCCGTCAGGGCAAAACCTTCAAGGCAGAACGGAAGACGGACGCGTGGAGGACGGGCGCGCCGCTAAGGACAGGGTGCGTGGGCTGTAGCGACGCGCCGTTAGCTCGCGCCACGGCAGCCTCACGAAAAGAGCCCTAGCAAATTAGAAGAGGAATAAACCGGACAGGTCTTGAGCGCGGTGATCGCACGTTGGCGATGGCAGTAGGGTAAAGAAGCGCATCGGCGTGAGCCGTCCGGCAAGTACAAGCTAATAGATAATAAAGGGGAGATAGAGAAATGAAAGCAATAAGGATGCATGAGTTTGGCAGCGCAGACAGCTTGCGCATGGACGAAGTGGAGAAGCCGCGAGCGGTCGCGGGCGAGGTGTTGATAAAGACGGCGGTCGCGGGCATTAACTACGCGGACATCATGTTGCGCACGGGCAACTACCTGTTCACGCCGCCGCTGCCTTTCACGCCGGGCTTCGAGGTAGCCGGGACGATTGAAGAAATTGGCGAAGGAGTCGAAGGCTTACAGACGGGGCAGCGTGTGATCGCGAGTTTGCAGGGCGGCGGTTACGCCGAATACGCGGTGGCGAGCGTGGGACGGGTCGTGCCCATCCCCGAAAACTTGGACTACGGCAGGGCGACGGCATTGCTTGTGCAAGGCTTGACCGCGCTTGGTCTGCTGAAGAATTTGCAAGCCGGGCAAACGGTTTTGATTCACGCGGCGGCAGGCGGGGTTGGTTCGCTGCTCGTTCAACTCGCCAAGCACAAGGGCGCACGTGTGATCGGCACGGCAAGCTCAAGTCAGAAGCTCGAAATCGTCAAGAATTTAGGCGCAGACGTTGGCATCAACTACACAGAGTCGGATTGGACAGCGCGCGTTCTTGAGGCGACTGAAGGCAAAGGCGTTGATCTGCTGATCGAGATGGTTGGCGGCACCATAGGCAGCCGCAACGTCGAATTGCTCGCCGATGGTGCGACGATGATAATTTTCGGCGCGGCGAGCGGCGAGAATTTCCAAATCTCTGCACTCGGTTTGATCGGTAAGAATCTGACCGTGAGAGGCTACACGCTCTACAGCGAGAAGCCGGACACGCTCGCCGAATTCACAGGCGAATTGATGTCTCATGTTGAGGCGGAGAGGCTGCAAATTATGGTCAAAGAATTTCCGCTCGCTCAGGCAGCGGAGGCACACCGCGCAGTCGAGGGCAGAAAGACAACCGGCAAAGTTGTGCTGACGGTTTGAGGTGGAAACGCGAGTGAGAGGGTAAAGAGGTATCACGAGAACATGGAGCTTGAGGAGATACCCGGCGTTCTCGAATCGGCACGCTTGCATGAGACAGAGGAGGAATAGAAATGGAACAGAGAAGATTAGGTAAAAGCGATTTGACAGTATCCGCCATCGGCTTAGGCTGCATGGGGATGTCTGAGTTTTACGGCGGCGGTGATGAAGCGGAATCAATCGCCACCATTCATCGCGCGCTTGAGTTAGGCGTCAACTTTCTCGACACCGCCGATATGTACGGACCGTTTACGAACGAGGAACTCGTCGGGCGCGCGATCAAAGGTCGGCGCGACGAGGTGATCTTAGCCACCAAGTTCGGCAATGTGCGCGGCGAGGACGGCAGCTTCTTAGGCATCAGCGGCAAGCCTGAGTACGTGCGCTCTTCTTGTGAAGGGAGCCTCAGTCGGCTCGGTGTCGAGGCGATTGATCTTTACTACCAGCACCGTATTGACCCGAACACGCCTGTTGAAGACACGGTGGGCGAAATGAAGCGGCTCGTCGAAGAAGGCAAAGTTCGATTCTTGGGTTTGTCTGAAGCGGCGGTAGAGACGATCCGGCGCGCACACGCCGTGCACCCCATTGCCGCGCTGCAATCCGAATACAGCTTGTGGAGCCGCGAACCGGAGGACGGCATCCTCGACGTCTGCCGCGAACTAGGGATCGGGTTCGTGCCTTATAGCCCGTTGGGGCGAGGTTTCCTGACCGGACAGATCAAGAG
>JACCTF010000426.1 GCA_013812565.1 Pyrinomonadaceae bacterium
ACGACGTAGGCCTTGCGCGGCAACCACGGCAGCACGACGGCCGCCATACTTGCGGCCGAACTTAAGCCCGATTCGAGGATGAGCGCACCGCAAGCCCGCCTTGACGCCACGTCCGCAGCGACCGTCGTTCCGAGCGACTGCCCGTAGAGAACCAGTCGCTCCGGTCGCACCCCGCGCCGATCGACGACATACTCATAGGCGGCGTCACCGTCTTTGTTTAGCCCGGTCTCGCCGTCCGTCTCGCCCGCGCTGCGCCCGTACCCGCGGTAGTCAAAGAGCAGCACATCAAATCCTGCGGAGGCCAGATTCCTGCCGACCCACGCGACATGGCTGAGGTTGCCCGCGTTGCCGTGAAAATAGATCACTGTGGCGACGGGGGATCGCTTGTTTGAGGTGAGGAACCAACCGTGTAGACGTACCCCATCCGAAGTCGTAAACCACACATCCGCAGCGTTCTGAGGCAGCACCCACGGCTCGTCCGGGCGAAACCGAATGGGGGTGGAAGGTAACTGACGCCTCAAACCTTCTGAGCCCGAAGAAGCTGGCGACGCCGGCAACCAGAAGCGCGACAACCAGAGCCATGACCTTCTCGCGTGTGAAGAGTTTGGCTGAGGTGAATTGCGATCGAGTGTGGTCACCTTTTTGTTCTGGAAGCAGATCAAGACTCATGTTCGAATCGTATCGTTTGGTTTCAGCTTTTTGAGCCAGAGATGACCAGGCACGCCAACCAGGTCGCGTCACACGCCAGACCTTACTTACCGCCAGGCTTGTGCAAAGCAATGCGAGTTCACATGAACCCGGGTGTTATGGTAGAAGACCCTATCCAAGTGAATCAACCGTCCTCAAAGGCATCTGCCGAGAAGCGCCTATGCAAAGTACAAGAGCTGTGAAAGAAAACCTCGCGACGCTCCTTCGGCAACTTATGTGGGCAGCCGCTTCACTCGCCGTCATCGCGTTGCCGCAGTTTCCTGTCCGCGGCAATCAAACGCAACGATCGAACGGCACCGCAAGTCTGCGCGGTCGCGTGATCGATGCGCAAACGGGTGAGCCGATCGCGAAAGTCAAAATCATCACGGGGCCGCAACACCAAACCGTCACAGATGCAGGCGGCGGATGGACGCTTCAAGGGTTAGCGCCCGGAGATGTCGAGCTTTACGTGACGACCGTCGGCTACGGTCTTGTGCGAAAGACGGTGCTCCTGAAAGAAGGAGAAGACGCGGAATTGGAAGTGGCGCTCAGTCAGGAAGCCGCCACCTTGACCGAGCAGGTCACCGTTACGGCACGCCCCTTCGAGGAAACGGAAACCAACGCGCCGTCAGAGCACGCCCTCAACAAAACAGAGATTCAGACGCTGGCGAGCGTGCTCGTTAGTGATCCGGTGCGCGCCGCGCAGGCGCTGCCCGGGGTAACTGCGAACGATGATTTCCGCAGCGAGTTCGCGGTGCGAGGGGCCGGCTACCGCCAGGTCGGCGTCCTCATCGACGGCGTGCTCACCGACAGCTTCGTCCACTCGGTACAAGGCGTGTCGGACACCGGATCGCTGTCGGTGCTAAACGCCGACACAATCAGCCAGGTGTCGCTGCTGCCCGGAGCCTTTCCTGTCAAGTACGGCGAGCGTAGCGCCGCCATACTCAATCTTGAAACCAGAGAAGGCAACCGCGTCAAACCTTCGGGCCGCATCGCGGTGAGCCTGGTCAACGCGTCGGCCGTCGCCGACGGGCCGTTCGCGCGCGGGCGCGGGTCGTGGCTCGCCGCCGTGCGCAAGAGCTACCTCAACTATGTGCTGCAGCGCTTCTACTTGGACAATGACGACCCGTACGTTTTCGATCTGGTTGACGCGCAAGCCAAAGCCGCTTACGACCTCACCGCCCGTCACCAAATCGGTTTGAGCTTTGTTTACGGCGAGTCGCAACTCGACCGCAGCCGCTTTCGCGAGCGGTTCGGCCCGAACGCGGTGGTACGCGGCGGCGCGCGCAACTGGCTCGCGAACGTCCGCTGGACGTACACGCCGCGCCCGCAACTGTTTGTGCAAACCAGAATCTTCGGCTTGCAGACAAACTTCACAAACACCAACCGCGATGACCTAACGCTCTACGATGCGCGGCGGACGCAGCTCGGCGTGCGCGCCGACCTCAACTTCCAAGTCCACCGGGCGCACCGGATCGAAGCCGGCGTCTACGTGCGTTCGCTCCGGGCACAAAGCTTTGAAGAGCGCTTGCGGCAGCAGCCACAGCCCGCAATCCTACGCGACGCGGCGGCGTTCGACCGCCGCGCGGGTCAGCAGAACTACTATCTTCAGGACACGTGGAGCGTCGAACGCCTCGGCCTCTCGCTGACGGGCGGCGGGCGGATCGAACACGGCAGGTTGACCGGAGCGACTACGTTCGCGCCGCGGGCGGCACTCGGGCTTGCATTAAACGAGCGTCTACGGATTCGCGCCGCCTGGGGGCGGTACCATCAATCCCCGGACTTTACGGAAGTATTAGGCCGGCTCGGCAATCCGCAACTTCGCGTCGAGCACGCTACGCACTACAACGCGAGCGTCGAGCAAACATTCGGACAGAGGACGCGCCTGCTCGCTGAGGTCTACGACCGGGAAGAGCGCGACGTGCTCTTTAGCTTCTCCGAGCCGCGCCTCGATCCGGCGGTGGGCATAATCTTCCCCCGATCGCCTTTCCGCAATACCCTTCGCGGTCATGCGCGCGGGATCGAGGTCACGCTGCAACGGCGCAGCGCCAACAATCTCGCCGGCTGGCTCGCCTACTCCTACACCACGACCCGCTACCAGGACCAATCCAACAGCTCCAGCTTCGTAAGCGACTTCGACCAGCGCCACGCCATCAGCGCCTACGCGAGCTATCGTTTCACCGAGACGCTGAACGTGAGCGGCCAGTGGCGTTACGGCAGCGGCCTGCCGTTGACCGGCTTCTTTCGCGAAGACGCGGGGAGGTTGTTCTTGGGAAGCGAGCGCAATCTAGTGCGGCTGCCTTTCTACAGTCGTCTCGACTTGCGGGTGAACAAGGCGTTCCTCTTCAAGAAGTGGAAGCTGACTTTGTCCGGCGAAGTTTTGAACGCGCTGAAGCGTGTGAACTACCGCTATCCTGGCTTCGCCACGATCAGTCCCGGTGGTGAGGTTAGCAACGAGCGCCAGAAGCTACTGCCCTTCTTGCCTTCGGCCGGCGT
>JACCTF010000401.1 GCA_013812565.1 Pyrinomonadaceae bacterium
GAGTTCGGTTGTTCCGGATACCACGAGTTTGGCGGTGGCGCGAGCTTGGCGCAGAGCGGCGCTTCCTTCGGCGAGCGGTTGTTGCTTGCCGCAGTGTGCACAGTACAAATCAGAAGCGGCGATGCGCTGACCGCAGAAACCGCAGTAAACCATCTCGGTCGCCATCGTCTGGAAGCCGAGGCGGTCGGCGGCAACTGCGCCGTAACTGATCTGCCCGGCGCGCAGCTTTTCGAGATGCTCGGCCAGCACCGTGCGTGTCTCCGCCGCCGAGCGAAATCGATCTTCCGGTTTATATTCGACGGTGCGCATCAGAATACGCTCCATCTCGGTGGAGATCGCCGGAGTGATCTGGCGCGGACGCGAGTTCTTCGCCCAGTCAAAAACTAATAGCGGATTATCCTGTGGATCAGTGCCGGTCAAAAGCTGAAACATTGTGGCACCGAGGCTGTAGATGTCCGACCGCGGCTCAACTTTGCCGCTGAAGAGCTCCGGCGGCGCATAGCCCATCGTGCCGACGGCCGTCACGCCCTTCTCCTGCGGCGTGACCCAGCGCGCGATCCCGAAGTCGATCAGCATGACGCGGCCCGTGGTTCCGTCGATCATCAAGTTGGCCGGTTTCAAATCGCGGTAGATAATCGGCGTCGGAAGATTGTGCAGGTAGTGAAGCACATCGGCGATCTGCAGTGCCCATCCGGTAACTGTCTTTTCATCCAGACGGTGGCCGGGCGCATTACGCAAGCGGGCGAGGAAGTCGCCGCCCGAGATGTACTTCATCACCAAATAGAAGCGGCTCGCTGATTCATCGAAGTAATCGTAGATGGTCGGGATTGACGGATGTTCGAGCGAGGCGAGCAGCATTGATTCGCGCTTGAAATCGCTTGCCGCCTTCTCTTGCTGCCCTTCGTCGAGCTGTGTCTGAATCATCTCTTTGACAGCACGCGGCGCATCACCCAGGTTGCGATCCTTTGCTAAATAGACCGCGCCCATGCCGCCGCCGCCGATGCGTCGCACAATCTCATAGCGATTGTCCAAGAGCGTGCCTTCGTCGAGCGGTTTGTTCGCCCCACGGCGGCCTCCGGTGGAATTGGCGTGCTCGGTTGCTGCGCCACTCTGAGGGCCATTCTGTGCGCCGCCCCGACCGCCGCCTAGTGCGCTCTGATCGACTGTGCTCGTCGGTAATTCTGCGACTGATTCGTGTTGATTGACCGTGCTGATGTTGAACGGAGACTGCTGGGCAATGCTATCACTACCGTTGGGCGCGGCATCACCCTCGGAAGCATTACTGCCACTTGCGCCTTCCCGGCTTGACGCATCTGAAGCCGCGAAGGATGGTTCGCGCACGGTTGCGGCGGTTGGTTGCGCCGCTCCGCAGACGCCGCAAAAACGGTTGTCTGGCGCGACATTAGCACCACATTGAAGGCAGGACCCCATCATTAACAGTGAACCGAAAACCCTTCCCACGACCACTTGAAACTCGGCCGCGAGCTACTTAATCATAAAAAAACGCAAAAAAGTTTTGCCGACGATGATCTCATCTCCGTCGCGTAAATCATGCCGGTCGCCGGGCATCAAACGTCTTCCACGATTGATAAACGTGCCGTTGGTAGAACCTAAATCCTCGATAGTATATTGATCGCGACGGCGCACTATGCACGCGTGGCGGCGCGAGACTTTAGCCTCCGGGTCATCCGTATCAAGGTCAACATCCGGGAAAATGCCGCCGTCCGCATCCCACCGCCCGATCTGTATTTCATCGTCGTGTAACAAAAATTCCTTTCCGGCAGCACGTCCGCGCTCCATTACAAGTCGGGCGTGAGGCATTTTGACTACAACGACATCATCTGGTTTCTCGCTGCTTTTCTTTGTCTGCATGGCTATCGACGACAACAACAGGCCGCATTCATCGCAGTATTGCGAGTTTGTGAGGTTTTCCGTATTGCACCTCTGGCAGGTTATCATGTCGCTTACTCGATCTCGCGCGCTCGCGCAAAGGAGTATGGAGCGGATTGTTACAGCCAGCGTATGGCAAACGCGTGGCAAAAAGCGATTCATTTTACGCGAAAAATCAGAGCGCGCCAACCGTGCGTTATCCAAGACGAGGCGTCGTTACAAGCAATCTCTCACCAACGTTTGAAACCAACCCAACCTTTTTCACGTAATTAGGTTTACCGCCGCGAGCCGATAAGGAGAAGCTTGTTTTTCGCGCCCGAAGCGTGCGTTTGTATGACTCTCCCGATTGAACGGCGTACCGGATTCCCTAATTCAATAAGGAATGAAAATCGAAAATGGCGCTTAACCGAAAGAGAAAAATTATCATTGGAGTTGCGGCGGCCGTGCTACTCGCTTCCATCGTCGCCGTAAGCATCTATGCGCGTCGCACAGACGCCGCAGAGGTGACCACCGTGCGCGTCGAAACGCGCCCTGAGTTGCGTTCTACCGTTACCGCTTCGGGCGAAGTGCGTCCCATTCAGTTTATTAATCTCACAAGCGAAGTGGCGGGACGCATCGAACAGATCTTCGTTAATCCAGGCGATCAGGTAACGCGCGGCCAACCGCTGGTACGTCTTGATCCAGAGCAACTGCAAGCGCAACAAGAAGCACAGGGAGCCGCCGTGCAAGCTTCACTGAGCGACGTACAGAACGCGCGAACGCAGGTGCTTGCGGCGGAGAACAACGTGTCGCAGGCGCAGCAGACCTTAAACGTCGCAGAGGCCGCGCTTGCCCAAGCCAGGCAGCAGGTTGTGACATCGCAAACTAATGTTGATCGCGCACAAGTAGACCTCAACACCGCGCAGCGTGAGTTGAAGCGCTCGACCGAATTGGTCGAAGCCGGGGTTGAAACGCGCGCTGCCTACGACGCTTCGCGCGACCGCTTTGAACAAGCGCAGGTAGCGCTGCGCACAGCCCAAGCGCAACTTCAGCAACAACGTCTTGCGGTGCAGGAATCGACCGCGCGTGTCACCCAGCAACGCCTCGCCGCGCAGGATGCACGCACCGGAGTTGAGCAGGCCCGCTCCGGCGTCAAGTCAAGTGAAGCGCGCGCTAACCAGCAGCAAGCCTTCTTGCGACGTGAATCCAGCCAACGTTCCAAAGCGACGCAGTATTCGCCGCTCACCGGCGTGATCGCCGACATTCCATCGCGCGTCGGACAGTTTGCCACCGCCAACTTTCAATCAACTCCGCTGCTGACGATTGCCGACATGTCAACCATCAACGTCGAAGTTAACGTTGACGAAACCGAGATTGCCGACGTGCAGGTTGGTCAACCGGCGAAGATCAAAGTGGATGCGATGGGCGAGCGTGAGATAGAGGGAGCTGTGACGCAGAAGAATCCGCTCGCCATCGGCAAGTCTGACACGCAGGGTAGCGGCGGCATCTCGAACCGCGTGAATGTGCAGGAAGCGAAAGAGTTCAAGGTAATTGTTGAACTGCGCAACGTGCCTGACGAGGTGCGCAATTCACTTCGTCCGGGAATGAGCGCGACGGCGACGATCACCACCAAAGTCAAGCAGAACGTGATCGCGGTGCCGCTTCAGGCGATTGTTGAAAAGTCGCCGACCGCAAACGCCTCACCAACCGCCGGAGCCCAATCAGCGACAGCAACGCCGACGCCTGTTGATCGGCCCAAAGATCTCAAGGGCGTTTACCTACTTGAGAACAACAAAGCAAGGTTCGTTGAAGTCGCCATCGGCAATACCGGCGAAGCTGATATTGAAATTACAAGCGGCCTCCAACCCGGCGTTGAAGTCATCACCGGCCCTAGTCGTGTGCTGCGAACATTGAAGGACGGCGCTGCTGTGAAGAAACAGACGCGGCGACCCGGCGCATCCAATACCAACTCCAACGAAGCCAGTTAACGGAGCTTTCATGAGCAATGTCATACTCGCGGCACCGCCGCAGACCGCGGCGCTCGACCACGGCGACCTTCTCGCGCACGACGCGGTGCCTGCCTCCTTAATCTCGATGCGCGACATTTGGAAGACATACCAAATGGGCGCGGAAGAAGTTCATGCCCTGCGCGGCGTCGAATTTGACGTGCACAAAGGCGAGTATCTCGCGATTATCGGCCCATCGGGTTCAGGCAAGTCAACGCTCATGAATCTGATCGGCTGCCTTGATACGCCGACGCGCGGACGCTACTGGATCAACGGCAAACTCGTCTCCGAAATGAACGACGACGAACTGGCCCGCATACGCAATCAGGAGGTTGGCTTCGTCTTTCAAACCTTCAACCTGTTAGCACGCGCGAGCGCCTTGCACAACGTTGAACTGCCGTTAATCTATGCCGGCGTCGGTTCTGCTGAGCGACACGAGAAAGCGCGCCAATCGCTCACCGCGGTTGATCTCGCCGATCGGATGATGCACCGACCCAACGAGCTATCAGGCGGCCAGCGCCAGCGTGTCGCGATCGCCCGCGCGCTCGTTAACCATCCCTCCATCCTCCTCGCCGACGAGCCGACGGGCGCGCTCGATTCGGCGACAAGCCACGAGATCATGAACCTCTTCGAGCGTCTTCATGCCGAAGGTAACACCATCATCGTCGTCACACACGAGCCGGACATCGCCGCCCGCGCCCACCGCATCATCTCGATCCGCGACGGACATATCGAACGAGACGAGAGAACCAAATAAAGAAGTTAGGAGTCAGAAGCTAGGTAACAGAATAAAAACAAGGGCTTCACTTCTTATCATTCTGACTTCTGCTTTATGCGTTTATCAGCTTTTTGGGAAGCGTTTCGTATTGCCGCCGCATCTCTGCGGGCGAATAAGCTGCGCACGGGGTTGACGCTGATCGGTGTGGTGGTTGGCGTGGCGGCGGTGATCGCGGTGGTGACGATTATTAAGGGGCTGGATCAGACGGTGGCTTCGACCTTTTCTTCGCAGGGGTCAACTGTCTTCACGGTCTCGAAGCTTCCGCAGATTATTCTGTCTCGCGAAGACTTCATCAAAGCCAACAAGCGACGGGATGTGACCGAGGGTGATGCCGAGGCCGTGGCAAGATTGTGCACGGCATGCTGGCGCACCGGCGTTGCCGCACGCTCCGCCTCGGTGGTGAAGTACGGCGATCAGAAATCAGAAGACGTGCCGGTGCGCGGCGTCACCCCTTCGATGTTTGATATTGAGGATATTGACATTGATGCCGGACGCCCGTGGACGGCGAGCGAAGACCAGGCGGCGCATGACGTATGCGTGGTGGGCGTTGATCTGCTGGAAAACATATTCGGCGGCCAAGCGCCGGAGCGTGCGGTCGGCAGAGAAGTACGCATCGGCGGACGCCCTTTCGAGATTGTTGGGGTGGCCGAACGACTGGGAACTATCTTCGGCTTTTCGCGCGACAACTTTGTGCTCATCCCCTACCCGACTTACCGGAAGATGTACGGAACCAAAGCATCGCTTTTTATTCACATTCAAGTGGAGACAGCCGCGGAGTTGGAAGAAGCGCAAGATCAGGTGCGCGCCATTATGCGTACACGGCGCGGCAAAACCATCCGTGATGAAGAAGAAGGCTTCGCACTGGAGACGCAGGACGTTTTCCTTAACCTCTACGGCAAAGCGACTTCCAATATCTATCTTGTCACAATCGGGGTCGCCGCCATCTCGCTGGTTGTGGGCGGCATCGTGGTGATGAACATCATGCTCGTGTCAGTAACCGAACGCACCAAGGAGATCGGCATACGCAAAGCCATCGGCGCCAGGCAAAAGTACGTGCTCACTCAATTCCTGATCGAGGCCGTCATGCTTACCGCCATCGGCGGCCTGCTCGGCGTCATATCCGGTTTCCTTTTGGCGTACATCATCTCTTTTCTCGCGGGCTTCCCCTTGCTCTTGAGCTTGTGGTCAGCCGTGCTCGGAGTCAGCGTCTCATCAATCGTCGGCATCATCAGCGGTTTATGGCCCGCCTGGAAAGCAGCGCGACTCGATCCGATTGAGGCGCTTCGCGCCGAATAGATGTCAGATGCCAGATGTTAGTTAAAGGCTAATACTGACATCTGGCATCTGATATCTGACATCTAGCTTATGTTCTTCGATGATCTCAAAGAATCGGCGGCAATGGCCGTGGACACGCTGCGGGCGAACAAACTGCGGTCGTCGCTCACCATCCTCGGCGTGGCTATCGGCGTTATCACCGTGACCTTTATGGTCTCGATCATTCAGGGGTTGAACCGCGCGTTCGCCGAGCAGATCGAAGCGCTCGGATCGAACACGGTGTGGGCGTCAAAGTTTGACCCGAGTTTCGGACGCCCGCCGTCATCGGAAAATTTGCACCGGAAAGATTTGACCGTCGCCGATGCGGAAGCGATCCGGCGCGAATCGCAGTTTGCCTTGAGCGTGTCGCCGCTTTACCGGCAGTTGGCGGCGACGCTGCGTTATGCCGACAAGCAGACGGAGACGCCGATCTTGTTCGGCGTCACGCCTTATTACGAGATGACGCATTCAAGTTATGTCGGACGCGGACGCTTTATCAGCGATGCCGACCTGGCTAACGCCTCTAATGTTTGTGTGCTCGGAGTGGATGCAGTACGCGCGCTGTTTCCGTTTGAGGAGCCGCTTGATAAAGAGTTGAAGATCGACGGGAAACCTTTCCGCGTCATCGGCGTGATGGAGCCGTTGGGGAATTTCTTCGGCCAGTCGCGTGATAATTCCGTCTTCATGCCGCTCACCACGTTTGAGAAGTATCATCCTGACTACACGCCGCCGGAGATCGTTTTTGTGATTGTCTTGCGTCCAAAAACAAGGGCCGATGTGGCTGCGCTGGTCGATGAGATTACGGACATCCTGCGCCGCCGTCGCCGCGTACCCGCGGGCGCGCCGCCGAACTTCGGCGTTTCAACGCAGGATTCGCTGCTTGATTTCTACAATCAACTGACGGGGGCGACGGCGCTGGTCTTAACCGCCGTGTCATTCGTCGCGTTGATGATTGGCGGCATCGGCGTGATGAACATCATGCTTGTCTCAGTGACCGAGCGCACCAGAGAGATCGGCATTCGCAAAGCCGTCGGCGCAACGCGCGCCAACATCCTGTGGCAGTTTTTGATTGAAGCGGTAGTGCTGACGGCCATTGGCGGAGCAGTCGGGCTTGCGGTCGGCGAAGCGGCGAGTTTATTGATGAATCGCTATTCGCCGCTGCCGGCCTTTGTGCCGCTGTGGGCGGTCGTCGTCGGCTTAGGCATCTCGGCGGCGGTTGGAATCATCTTCGGGCTGTGGCCTGCGTGGAAGGCTGCACGGCTCGATCCGATTGAGGCTTTGCGCTATGAATAAATGTGAGCGGCAGATGTCCGGTTGCGCGCAGTCGATGTGATAAAGTGTCTGCATCTTTATATCTTTTCACATAAATTCTGCTTACTGAAACAGGCAATGTAACCAAGACGACGCTTGAAACGTACTAACGTATCGTGAAACTCATCGAAACTCTAAAGCTCGCACTTACGGCCGTCTGGACACACAAACTGCGTTCGGTATTAACGCTGCTCGGCATGATCATCGGTGTCACCGCCGTCGTCGTAGTTGTTTCCATGATCCAGGGCTTCAACACTTACGTTGATGAGAAGATTGCGAAAATCGGCTCGAAGTCGTTCAACGT
>JACCTF010000440.1 GCA_013812565.1 Pyrinomonadaceae bacterium
CTCGATGACGCGCCCCAACCGCCGCCACTCTACCGAGTCAAAATCTTCAATAAAGACGCAGCAATTTGGATTGCACATTAAAAGCGCGGTCACCGGCACCGTCTCGCCCCCAACCGCAAGCGGGTAATTCAAGACGCGCGCGCGCGGCTCAGGCGTGAGCATCGGAATAGCGATGCTCTCAAAAACAGGCCGCCCAATCTCCGCCGTGAAACGATAATGGCCTTCGCTGATGCGATCACACAAACAATACCGCTTGACGCCCGCGCGTGTTTGCAGGCGCAGTTCGTCCTCAGTCCACAAACTCTGGTAATGAAGGTATGCGGCAGCCGCGCGCGTGCCGTTACCCGACATCGCCGCTTCCGATCCGTCCGGATTGAAAATGCGCACGGAGAAATCAGCGTTCGAGTTTTCCGCTTCGCCAAGGACAGCGACGCCATCCGCGCCCGCGCCGTAATGACGATCACAGATTCGGCGCACAAACTCATTTAGCGAACCGACTTCGGTAAGCGGTTTCGCCTCGCAGACAACGTAGTCGTTGCCGTGGCCGTGAAGTTTTATGAATTGCATTGAAGATCAGATAATTACTGCTCAGTGTATTTGGCAGTGAGATACTGCTGAACGCTTCTCTTTAATTACTTGCCTTCTTCCCACTTGGTCTGTGCCGCGACGGCATCGATTGCCATTTCAATTCCATACAACTCGATGGGACCTAGGCTGTCGCGATTTACGATCGTTTTACGCTCGCCATTATGAACAACACTTGTGATTACGGTGGTCGTGTCAATCGCACCGGGAGTAGCATATAGGTCGTCCATCTTAAGATAACGCTGTGCTGCGATCAGCCTTGCAAGACTGACAAATTGGAATCCAGGTGGGTATGCAGTTTTGCTTTTGTACTTGCCTATAAGAGGCACGTTCTGTTCGCCGGTGTAAGTAGCCATTCCGTCTCTGCGTAGCACCACTCTGTAAACAGGACAGCCCATGAGACACACTGTACGTTCTAACGTAATCTCTTATATACCTTCGGCATCTTTCAACCAGTCGCGAACGACAGGCTCAGAGCGTTTTTCAACTTTATCCAGATATTGATCTATGGTGTGATGTGCAAGCAATGCCGATGCTCCGCAACCAACAATAAATGACAACACCGAGATGAGCAAAGACCGCTTCATTCATTGACCTCCTTTACATATCAGCTTGATGCGTAGCAACACTGTTTCTGTTTACCTGACCAACCGCTGCTAAACAGTTGCTCTCACGACCGTCCGGCAAAAGATGCGATCAGCACCGCTATGGCGTCGATGGAACTTCGGCGAATCTCGGTATCTATAGGGTGATTATTAAGGAATACTGAAAAGACAAGCCGCTCGCCCGCGGCGCTCGTTGCGTAGCCGGAAAGGGTTGCCACGGTGTTGAGGGTCCCCGTTTTGGCGCGAACGTTTCCTGCCGCCGGGGTTCCCTTCATGCGGTTACGCAGCGTGCCGTCCACACCGGCAATCGGCAGCGCATCGCGAAAGACACTGCTGTAACGGTGGCGATCCATAAAGACGAGCAGTTGCAGCGTGCCATCAACAGTGACAAAGTCGCCGCGCGACAGACCCGAGCCGTCGTTCATAATAAGTTTGTCGGAGCCGACGCCTGCTTCCTGAAGGAAAGCTCCGACAACTTTGATTCCCGCTTCCCCACTCGTCTGTTTAAGATCAGTGCCGAGCGTTCGGCCAAGCGTGCGCAAGACGAGTTCCGTGTAAAGATTCTGGCTTGGCTTCAAGATTTCCCCGGCGATGATGCTTAAAGGCGGCGATTGCCGTTGGGCAATCTCGACCAGCGAAGAAACAGTAAGCGGCATTCCTCCACGCGCGCGTCCGTCAACGGTTCGCGTGCGTCCCGTGATGACGATGCCGCGCCGCTCAAGCGCTGAACGTAACAGCGAGACAAACAGCATTGCCGGACGTGAGATGGCGACGCTCGCCGTGTAGCCCGGATCATCTTGCGCGAGAAAACCGCTTACCTCAATCGTGTTTTCGCCGAGCGGGCGGTAGACCTTCAACTCGCGTCGTGTGCCGCGCGCCTGCGTCAGCGTGCGATTGATGATCGTGACAAGCGGAGTTGCTGGCCCGGTCGTTACCGTGCAAGGTTCACCAACGCGCACGCCGGGTCGCACGAACAGATCAAGCGCGTTGTCGTTAATTGATAGCGCGCTTATCTCCGCTCCGTAGTACCACTGCAGGTCATCCGCTTCCCAGCCGGGAGCGAACGGCGCGCCCGTAAAATAACTTTCATCGCCAACCAGGTCGCCTTCAACCCTCCGCACTCCGGCAGCAGCAATCTGCGCAGCAAAGTCGTCAAGCGCGCGGTTGTAATCGCCGTCATTGAACCGTGTGGCAAACGACGGGTCGCCGCGACCGTAGACGGTGAGATCGCCGCGCATGGTGCCGGAAGCGTCGGGGCGCACCGGGGCATATGCGGAAGTCGTGAAGCGGTAGTTTGGGGAAAGACGATCGAGCGCCGCCGCCACCGTGTAAAGCTTCATATTCGAAGCAGGCTGCAACAGCTTGCCGGCGTTTTCTTCATAGAGCGTACGCCCCGTGTCGAGCGACACAACCTTGACGGCCACCTGCGCGGGCGCGAGTTGCGGCTGACGCAGCACCTCTTGAATGCGTGCGCGCAACTCTTCGATTGTCGTCGGCGCGACCGGCTTTACCGCAAGCGTTGAACTGCTTGGAGCAACGGGGATAACCGGAGCAGGAACAGTTGACCCGACGGGAGCCACGGGTGTGGGGGCGGGCGTGATGGCTCGGCGTTCGCGTTGCCCCTCCTGCGCACGGGCAGGCGAAAGCGTAGCGAAGCTCAATGCACACAACAGAAGAAAGCAGACAAATCTCGATCTTGCAAACTCAAGATTGAGCAAGAACGTGGTAGTGACTATGGGGGCAACTCTTGTGGTTGCCCGTCTCAGTTGCACCCGGTTCAAGTTGAGCGGGTAGGTACAAGAACTGCCCCTACAGAAACAGGGCATTTCTTGAGTTCGCAACATGCAATCTCTTTGTGATGAGACAAGCTTCTTGTTTTCCATCGGCACTTCTCACGCCTTATCGTTCTTCAGACTTGATTGAGGCGAGCAGTTCGTCAGATGTCGCAGTAGCTGTGCCGATTTTGCCGACGACGATTCCAGCGGCGTAATTGGCGAGCATCGCCGCCTCCAGAAGCGACGCTTTCGCGGAGAGGGCGGAAGCAATCGTCGCGATCACCGTGTCGCCCGCGCCCGTGACATCGTACACCTCGCGTGCCACGGTTCCGACGTAAACCGGCTCGCCTCCCGCTTCCAACAGAAGCATCCCGCTCTGCCCGCGCGTGATCAGCACGGACTCGCATTCGAGACGCTTGCGAATCAAGTGCGCCGCACGCGCCATGCCTTCATCCGTGTCGTCTTCCATGTTTGTCAATCGCTGTGCTTCGTGATGGTTTGGTGTGACAAGAGTTGCCGGGCGGTAGGCATCGAAGTTACGAATCTTAGGATCGATCAGCACAGGGATGCCGCGCTTTCGGGCCAGCGGTAAAATCTCTGCCAGCACGCGAGGCGTCACCGCCCCCTTGTCGTAATCAGAAACGATGAAGGCATCGGCTTCTCTGAGCGCCTTACGGAGAACACTAATGATCGCCTGCTCGGTTTGCGCGTCAACGGGCGTACGCTGCTCACGGTCCGCGCGGACTACGAGTTGGTTATGCGCGATGATGCGAGTCTTGATGGTAGAAGGTCGGCTTTCGTCAACGATTAGTGACTCAGCGACGCGAAGCGCGCCCGCTTCGCTCAGCTCCGTTTGCAAACGTTCCCCGGCATGGTCGCTCCCGATCACGCCAACGACTGATGCGCGTGCGCCGAGCGCCACCAGATTGGCGAGCACATTTGCCGCGCCGCCCAAGTGGACTGATTCACGCCGTATCTCAACGACGGGAACAGGCGCTTCCGGCGAGATGCGCGTCACATCACCCCACACAAACTCATCCAGCATCACATCGCCAAACACAACCACTCTCTGGTGGCCGAACTGCCGGACGATCTCAGTCGCACGCTTCTTTGTTAGCTGGTTCATAAAACGAAGAATCTTTATGAAAGGAACTCTGCGCAAGCAGCATTTGCGCCGCTTCTTTTCAGCACACGCTCAACCGCTGCTGTGACTTGCTCAACTCTGACGCGGCGAATGCACTCCGGTTGATCAAACTCTCGACATGTGTAACCGGCACACGGCTGGCACGGCAGATCTTCGCGCACCGTTTCGGCAGGGGCGGTGGCCCACGGTCGCCAGTGCCAAATGTTAGACGATCCGAAGATCACAACCGAAGGAGCGCCGACGGCCGCCGCGATGTGTGCCACGCCGCTGTCATTACCAACAAATAAACGGGCGCGCGAGAGGAGGGCCGTCACTTCCGGCAATGAGAGATTTGTGAAAGCAACGATTGCGACACGCGCGTGCGCTATCAGTTCGTTGACGACATCCGCCTCACCAGACGCAGCAATGACGACGGGAGTTAATCCACGCGTCTCTAAGTATTCGATTAAGCGAGCGAAGTTTTGCGCTGCCCACTTTTTTGTATCAAAGGCCGCTGCCGGGTGGATCAATGCAAAGGGCACGCTGTCGTCCAGTCCGGCTTGGCGAAGTTTCGCTGTCATGCTCTCTGCCGCTTCCGCCGTCACCGTCAAGCGCGTCGGCGGAAGGTCGCTGACCGGCACCCCGGTCCAGCCGAGCAAAGCCAATTGTTGTTCAACCGAATGCGTCTTCTCTCGTCTCCACAGCAACGCGGCGGGCGGTGACATATGATTGTGCAGACGACTGTACTGATAATCGGCGTAACCAACGCGGTGACGCGCGCCCGAACTCCAGGTGAGAAGCGTGGCGGTCGTGCCGCCATGAAGATTAAAGGCGACATCGTAACGACTGGCGCGAAGTTCACGCACAAGCCGGAGGCGCGATGCTTGGCTGCGGCGTTTGACAGTGATGATCGAATCCACATCCGGGCAGCCATCAAGTACGGGCGCAACCCAATTTTCTAGCAGAATGTCGATGCGCGCTTCGGGAAGAAACCGGCGAAGCGCGCGTAGGGCAGGCGTGGCGAGCACCGTATCTCCGATTGAACGCAGGCGCACGACCAGAACGCGGCGTATGTCCTGCCAATCCCAGCGCGCTGGCCCAAGCGGCTCTGGTCCATCTTCGCTACGGCGTATGTCTTCTGCCCAGCGCACAGGTTTAACAAGCTGCAACTCAAGCGTATGAAGCGGTCGCATTTTAAGATCCGCGCGCAGGCTCACCAGCGGAGCTTTCATCTTCAATTGTCGCTTCGTCAATCAACATCACGGGGATGTCATCGCGGATCGGATAGACGCGCTTGCAATTCACGCATTTCAATCCGCTTCCATCTTCTTTAAGTTCTACCTTCGCCTTGCATGCCGGACACGCAAGGATTTCTAGAAGGTCCGGACTAATTGCCATTTGTTTGACCTCTATGATTCTCATCCCTGCACTCTCACCTCCTTCGGTGCGAGAATCTCTGGTGATGAATGACAGGCGGGCCGCAGATTAACAGCTTCGCAGATAAGCGGGCAAGCCACTGAATAGTGGGCAGCGGGCGGTGAGCAGTTAAACATCAAGCAAATCATTACCAGGAGCGCAGGCGTCTTGTCTTCCTTCCTTTGTGCCCACTGCCCACTGCTCACTGCCTACTGCCCACTTTCTCCAGTTTCATCAGCATGCCGTGTTTCGGACGAAGCGTAATCAGCGGGTGTATGTCAACCGGATGACCGGGCACGAGTCGCATGCGCCACTTCTGCGCCAGCGTGGCGAGCAGGAGCGCGCCTTCCATGAGCGCGAAGCCTTCGCCGATGCAGCGGCGCGGCCCGCCGCCGAATGGAAAGTAAGCGAACTGTGGCCGCTCCCCTTTCGCTTCCGGCGTCCACCGTTCAGGGTCGAAGCGGAACGGATCAGGATAATAGCGTTCGTCGTGATGCATTACGTATTGGCTGAGCAGAACAAGCGACCCGGCGGGCACCATATAGCCGCCGACTTCCGTGTCACTGATCGCTAGACGCCCGACGGTCCAGGCCGGCGGGTAGAGGCGCATTGCTTCGCTTAGGATCATCTCGGTGTAGCGAAGCTGCGGAATGTCTTCGTCCGAAGGCGGCTTACCCCCGAGCACGCGGTCGAGTTCCTCGTGCAATTTTATTTCTGCTTCCGGGTGCGCGGACAACAGGTACCACGTCCACGTCAGCCAGTTGGCGGTGGTCTCGTGTCCGGCGAGAAAGATTGTCAGCGCTTCATCGCGCAACTGCTCGTCGGTCATCCCGCCGCTTCCTTCTTCATCATCCTGCGCCATCAGCAGCATCGAGAGAAGGTCGCCGTGATCCCGCTTGCTTCGTCGTCGCTCCTCAATGATGCGGTAGATGACTCGATCAAGTTCGTCCTTCGCCTCACGAAAGCGGCGCACGGGTGGCAGCAGCGGCACAAATTCCAGCAGTTCGGTATAGGGAAGCAGCAGCAAGCGAAACTGCTTCATGATTTTTGTCAGCGCCTGGCCGACCCCTTCGGCGTCAGACTCAACATCCGTATCGAACAGAGTCTTCCCGACGATCGCCAGCGTCAGCTTGCTCATCTCGTGTGCGATGTCGAGCGACGTTCCCACTTGCCAGCGTTCACTAAAGCGCTCTGCGTAGTCAACCATCACGCGCGCATAAGTGCTAATGCGCTGCCGGTGAAAAGCCGGTTGCGCGAGTCGCCGCTGCCGCCGGTGCGCAGCGCCTTCGCTTGTCAGTAATCCTTCGCCGAGCAGACGCTTTGAGCGTTGCAAGGCGCGCCCCTTCATGAAGTTCTCATGACGAGTCACAAGCACGTCTTTGATGAAGTCAGGATGGTTAAGCAGATAGGCGGGCTGCGGGCCAAGTCGAAAATAAGATATGTCGCCATAGTTACGGGCGACCTTCATAAGAAAGTTGATGGGGCGGAGTTGGAAGGCGAGGAGATGCCCGCCGGGTACGAGAGTCTTCGGACCCGGCGGACGAACGATCTTTGACTTTGGCACTGCGACGCTCAATTAACTTTTGATTTTCATCGAAGAGCTTACTTGTGATCTTCGTCTAATTGCCGGAGCGAGTCGAGGATGAGGTTTGTATTGCTGGCGGCTTTGATCGTGACGGGGAATTCCTGCGCTGTTCTCTCAAAGTCGAACTTGCCGCTCGTTGTTTCGATAATGCGGCGAAAAGCTTCCTGACCTTCGACTTCTCCGCTCGCCGCGCCCACGATGAGCCCATGATTAAAGAGAATGCGCCCCTGTGCTTCAACACCTTCAATGGTGAGCGCACCCGTCAGACGCGCATTCTCTAAGACCTGCACTGCATCGAAAATGCTTATTGCTGCCAGATCTCCGGCGAGCGTAGTTGAACGTGGAGACGTATCTTCGCTGCTTGGTTGCGTGTCTACCCGGCCAGCCGCGTTAAGGTCTGGGCGGCGAGCGCGACGAATCGCTTCAAGGCCGGGAGTAATGGAGATGCGCGGATCAAGCTGTTTAGCTTCCAGCAAACGCTCATAGGCGGCTTCGAAATCTTCCCGCGCGATATAAAGATTAGCGAGTGCTAAACATTGCCTGGCCGCTTCTTCAGGGTGTTTATAAACGGCGATTTCGCGTAGCCGCTCGCGCAACTTGACGGAGCGCGGGTAATGCTCAATCGCACTGCGAAGCCGTTTGATCGCTTTCTGCGGAGCTTTGTACTTAACAAATAGATCGGCATCGAGCAGCGCCGTCTCAACATCTTCATTATGTTCTTTGTGGCCGTCCGCGTCGCTCATGAATTTCACCCCGGGTCTTCCGAGTGACCCAGCGC
>JACCTF010000467.1 GCA_013812565.1 Pyrinomonadaceae bacterium
GTTGAGGCGTTGTCCACGACGATGACGTTATAAGAAACGCTCGGCGGTGCATTGGCAATGCTGTCGATGCACCGCCGCAACAAGCCACCGCCGTTCCAGTTAACGATGATGATGGACAACTCGACCATGACGTGATCCAGGGTCATTTAATTCTCGTTTATGAGAGCGATTTTCCTATACGTGAAACTAAAGTTGAGCTAACTGACTACGAGGAAGCAATAACTTACAACGTTGCACTCATGCGATTCCTGTTGCATAGCCGAGAATTAAATGGCCCTGTGACGTGATCTTTGTCACAGTAGAACAAACCGGCGGTTAGTGGTAAAAACTGCGAATCACATCAACAACGTATTGCTGCTGCGTTGCCTTTAGCTCCGCATAGACAGGCAGCGCTAGGCTTTCGCGTGCGGCCTGTTCGGCTGCGGGGAAGTTACCTTCGCTATAACCCAGGTAGCGAAAACATTCTTGCAGATGGAGCGGCACCGGGTAATAAATCTCTGTCCCGATGTCGCTCTGTTTCAAATGCTCGATGAGCTTATCGCGCTCTGGAACGCGCACAACATATTGATTGAAAATGTGCCGCACGTCGCTGCGAACGTGGGGCAGCGCGACCTTATCCACTAATTCGGCTTCCGCGAAAAGGCGTTTGTAGCGTCGAGCGTTTTCCTCACGCGCCGCAGACCACTGCTCTAGATATGGTAGCTTGACGCGCAATACGGCGGCTTGCAGTTCATCAAGCCGACTATTGATGCCGAGCATCTGGTGATGATACTTCGATGCGCTACCGTGAACGCGAAGTAGGCGCAAACGCTTGGCAATCTCGGCATCACCTGTGACGATCATGCCGCCGTCGCCTGCTCCCCCTAGATTTTTCGTTGGATAAAAACTGAAGCAACCGATGGTTCCCATTGATCCGGCGCGGCGTTCGTAATCTTCTGCACCGATAGCTTGCGCGGCATCTTCAATGATTGGAAGGCTGTGACGTGTGCCGATGTCAACAAGCGCGTTCATGTCTGCGCACTGACCAAAGAGATGCACCGGCATGATGGCGCGGGTGCGCGGTGTGATCGCTTGTTCAACCTGAGCGGGATCGATATTGAAAGTGTGCGGCTCGATGTCAACAAAGGCGGGTCGTGCGCCGAGTCGTGCAATCGAACTCGCCGTTGCAAAGAAGCTGTAGGGTGTTGTGATTACTTCATCACCGGCTTCAACACCGAGCGCCATCAGGGCAAGCAGCAGGGCGTCTGAGCCGGAGGCGCAACCGATGGCGTGCGCAGTTTGTGTGTAGCGCGCAAGATTTTCCTCTAAGGCTTGCACCTCTGGGCCAAGGATGAATTGCTGCGACTCCATCACACGGAGAACCGCGCTGTGTAGTTCTTCGCGTAGCTGATTGTGCTGAGCGTGCAAATCAAGCAGCGGAACATTCATTGTGTTTGTCGGAGCGAAGCTGATTTTGGCGGTAGACATTGTTGCTGCGCGATTAAACTTTGATGAATTGACCGCCATTGCTTATAGAACGTTGAGCTGCCTCAAGCAAGCGCACAACGCGCAGCCCGGCGTGACCATCGGTCAATGGACGCCGCGCTTGGGCGATGGCCTCGACAAACTCAGCGCAGACATGGCGCAGCGCCTCTCGCGGGTCTAACTTCGGCACCCACACATCGCCCGTTCTGTAACTGACCAGCGTTTGGTAAGTCGCTTCTTTGTCGGTGCCTTCTTCACAACGATTCGTGGTCACGCCTTTGTCGTAAACCCGCACCTTCTCGGTCGGCTCAATGTCATCATAGACGATCATCTTGCGACTGCCCGCGATCAGCGTACGCCGAATTTTGACGGGCGAGAGCCAGTTGAAATGAAAGTGGGCGATGAATGAATCAGCAAATCTGAGCATCAGGTAAGCGATGTTCTCAATGCCTTGTTCGACATGACAACTGCCGATTGCCGATACCGCGACGGGTTCGCGTTCAACGATAAAGTCCATGATCGAAAGATCGTGTGGCGCAAGGTCCCAGACAACGTTGATGTCACTTTGAAAAAGCCCCAAGTTGATGCGCACCGAATCGAAGTACAGCAAATCGCCGATCTCGCCGCTTTCCACGATCTCTTTGATTTTGCGAACCGCTCCGGTGTACACAAAGGTGTGATCCACCATCAACGCCAGGCCGCACCGTTCTGCCAGAGCGATCAACTCTTCGGCTTCGCAGACGCTCGTTGTAAAAGGCTTCTCCACCAGCACGTGCTTACCGGCGACGAGCGATTCCTTCGTGAACCGGTAGTGCGTCGCAACCGGCGTCGCGATGACGACGGCATCCACCCGACTGTCGGAGAGCACCTCGCGGTAATCGCTGGTTGTGCGGGCGAAAGGGTAACGGCGGCCCATCGTCTCCAGACGCTTCGGGTCGGCGTCGCACATCCACAAGAGTTGCGCTTCGTCGTTCTCCGCAAAGTTGCGGATTAAGTTTGGCCCCCAGTATCCGCAACCGATTACGCCCACGGTCGTCATAGTTATTTCAGTCAGTTTACGCGACCATCACGCGTTCTGCGGCGCTTGCGCAAACTTCAGCCACGCGCACGATCTGCTCATCAGTTAACTCAGGAAACATCGGCAGTGACAATACGCGCCCGGACTGTTGTTCGGCTTCCGGGAAATCGCCCGCTTTGTAACCGAGCGAGGCATACGCCGGTTGCAGATGTATCGGCACAGGATAGTGTATCCCTGTTTGGATACCGGCATCGCTTAAGTGTTGTTGCAAAGCTGCCCGATCTTCATATTGCACAACATATAGATGATAGACGTGGCGCGCATACGGCATCTCTGACGGAGTTTGCAGGTCTGCGCCAGCAAGCAGTTCTGCGTAACGTGCGGCATGCGCCCGGCGCAGTTCATTCCACTGATCAAGAAATTGAAGCTTCACGTTGAGCACCGCCGCTTGCATCGCTTCAAGTCGGAAGTTGTAGCCGATCACCTCGTGTTGATACTTGCGCTCCGATCCATGATCGCGCAACAAGCGGACGCGTCGGGCAACCTCTGCGTCGTTCGTCACCACTGCGCCGCCTTCGCCGTAAGCGCCAAGGTTCTTCCCCGGATAGAAACTGAAACATCCGACACGCCCAAGCGCGCCGACTCGGCAACCTCGATACTCGCTGCCATGCGCCTGCGCGGCGTCTTCAATCAGATCAAGATTGTAGCGCGCGGCCAATTGAAAGATGGGATCGAGATCGGCCACCTGACCATAGAGATGCACCGGCATGATCGCGCGCGTGCGTGGAGTAATTGCCCTCTCAATCTTTGAAACATCGATGGTGTATGACGCTCGGTCAGCGTCAACGAAGACCGGCGTTGCGCCCGCTGTTGAGACGCCCTCAGCGGTTGCGAAGAAGGAGTTTGCCGGCACAATCACTTCATCGCCTGCGCCGATCTGACACGCCATCACAGCAAGTTGAATCGCTGCCGTGCCGCTGCTCACACCGATGCAAAAAGTCGCGCCGACATACTCAGCAAAAGCCGCTTCGAAAGCTTCTACTTCAGGCCCCAGCACGAAGCATGCGCTATCGAGTACGCGCGCAATAGCAGCATCCACTTCACTTTTAATTGCTTGGTACTGAGCTTTGAGATCAACAAAGGGGATCATCATTCGTGCCACTCCGGTAAGACTTCTTCGAGCGGCCGCGTAGCAACCGTTTTCCTATCAGCAACCGTCGA
>JACCTF010000408.1 GCA_013812565.1 Pyrinomonadaceae bacterium
CTGGACATGTGCACCATCCCGCACTTTCACTTGCAGTGCATCCAGGTAAACGATCGGGTAGACCGCTTCCAGTGGTCGGTTCTGCCAACCCTTGACTTCATCGATGATGTCTACCTGACGAAGCGGATTCATTCGTCGCTCGGTTATTTGACCCCAGCCGAGTACGAGGCGCAGTGGCAAAACGAGCATTCTGCGTCTATACTCTAAACCAACTTCTTACTGTCCAAATTTTGGGGTCCATTACAGAGATAAGGTCTGCGTAAACCTTATTTCTATAGACTTCAAGAAAAAGGATCTTTGAAAAAAGCACGAAACGGACAGCCAGGTTGACGGCGCGCCAGCACCTGGCGATGCTTCCTGCGATTAGTCATTTTCCCGAAAACAAATCGCAAGGAGATCACCAGATGCTGAGCTTTCGTCTTACCATAACTACTGCCCAACGCCAAGAACTGGAACGCAAACTTAAAAGCGCCCAACAGCTCGGCGACCTGCGCCTCGTCAAGTTCATTCTGACGATCTTCGCCGTCGTGCATTATCAGCAGACTACGCAGGCTGCACTCGTGCTGCACCTGTCGCCGGCGCAGGTTGAGAACTACGTCCACAAGTTCCTCTGTTACGGCGTGCGTGGCGTGGCGTTCAAGAAGCCATCGGGTCGCCGTCCGAAGCTGACTCATGTGCAGCAACAAGAACTCTGTCGCCTGATTGAAGCCGGACCCGCAGCCTGCGGTTTTAGTGGAGCGTGCTGGCGCTCGCCGCTGGTGCAGGAGTTAATCAAAGAGCGGTTCGGGGTCAGCTACAACGTCTTTTATATTGCCGAGTTGCTCAAGAACCTCGGCTTCACTTATCAGAAGGCGGCCTTCGTCTCAGATCATCTCGACGAAGTGGCGCGGCGGCGCTGGCGCACACAGACCTGGCCGGAGATTGTGCGGCTGCAGCGGGAGCAGCAAGCACTGCTTTTGTTCGGCGATGAAGCGAGCTTCCCGCAGTGGGGGACGTTGACTTACACCTGGGCGCGACGCGGGAAGCAGCCTGTAGTGAAGACTTCGGGGTGCCGCAAAGGCTACAAAGTCTTCGGGCTGATTGATTACTTCACCGGGCGCTTCTTTCATCAGGGGCACGAAGGGCGCTTCAACTCGGCGAGTTATACAGCCTTTCTCGCGCGTGTGCTGGAGCAGACCAGCCAGTATTTAATCCTGATTCAGGATGGGGCGCGCTACCACACGAGTGGCGAGACGAAACGCTTCTTCGCGCAGCACGCTGAGCGCCTGAGAGTCTTTCAATTGCCGAGCTATTCGCCCGACTACAATCCGATTGAGAAGCTGTGGAAGAAGCTCAAACAAGCGGAGACGCATTTGCATTACTTTGCGAACTTTGACGTGCTAGTGAACAAGGTCGAGCAGGCGCTGCTCAACTTTGAAAATGGGCCGCAGGAAATTCTCGCGCTGTGCGGTCTACCAGAAGAACTCGCAAAGGCGGCTTGAGGCTACTGCTCAGATTTTCTTTTCTTGAAAGCTATAGATCAAAGCCGAGGTAGTGTAATTACTCTTGTATTTCGTTAGGATGCGACACTACAGGCGTGTAGAATCCGGTATAACCAAGCGGATGCTAATGCATTAGATGATCCGAAGAATAAGAGCAGTTTTGGTAAACTGATTGCATGACGCTCAGAGAAATCAACAAACTGCGACCTAGAAGACTGCGCGCCTTGACCGGCATGACCGTCAAGGCGCTTGGTGAATTGTTGGCTACGATCCTGCCGGAACTGGCGCGACGACGAGCACAAGCTAAGGAGCAGCGAGTTAATCGTCAACGTTGCGTCGGTGGTGGCGCCAAACGCACCCTCTCTCCGGCGCAAGAAGTCTTGCTGGTGCTCGTCTATCTGCGCCATAACGTGGCACACGAAGTTGTCGGGCAGATGTTTGGTGTCAGCGCTGACACGAGCGAGAACCTCTTTCACGAGATCGTGCCGGTGCTGCGGGAGTTGTTTCCGGCCAACCGCTTCGAGGCCGAGAAACGATTTCGGCGTAACGGGTGCGGCTTGCAAGTGGAGACGATTGACCGCCTCCTGATTGATAGCTTCGAGACGGCGATTCCGCGCCCCTCGCAGAAAGAGCGGCAAAAGCGTGTCTATTCGGGCAAGAAGAAGCGCCACACACTCAAGACCCAAGTGGTGAGTGATGCGCGAGGTGAACTCCTTGATGTGGATGGTGGGCATCGTGGCCCGGCTGCCGACAAGAAGATTTATCAAGCGAGCAGCGTCGCTCACCACTTTCCGCAGACACCCAAACAAGCTGACTTGGGGTATCTGGGGACGGCGGGAGTGCAGACTCCGCAGCGCAAGCCACGCGGTGGAGAACTGACTGCGGCACAGCGTGCGGAGAATCGGCAACTGGCGAGTGTGAGAGTGCATGTCGAACATGGGATTCGGAGGCTTAAAGGATTCAAGATCGTGCGTGAGAACTATCGTCATGCGATTGGGTTGTTTCCGATGGTCGTCTCGGCGGTCGTCGGACTTGTTCATCTCAACCGCATCTTCCAGTGAGGAGGATGCTCAGGGTGAAGTGTGCCCATCTGACGGTGGGCAAGGGAAAGGCTAGCTCTTTCTTTATTCTTCGGATCATCTATTAATGAGAGACCGGGCCTGGTCAAGTTCACGGCAAAGAGCCAGTGCGTGGGCCGCGTGACGCAAATAGTTACCTGCGGCAATCACGTTCTTGGCAGTGTCCTTGATTATTGGCTGGCAATTACCCAGAGTTGCCTCTCGTATCACGTAGAAACCCATTAACCGCACTGCCGCCTCATGATCCCTGCGGCGATCTGCCAAATCAATCGCCCGGCGATAAAGTTCACGGGTCCGGCGCAACTGGCCCGAAAACGCCGCCGCATCAGCGGGCCAAGTGAGCGCATCATAATCGTATGGCTGGCTGGCCGCCCAATTAATCTGCTGCTTCATCGCGGCTTCATCACCCTGAACAAAGGCGATCTGGTAAAGATAAAAGTGAATCGATCTCCAACCGAGACCCCGCGCCAGCGCACCCTCAAGAACCTCCTTGGCCTCAGCATAGCGATTGAGGCGGATGAGCGCGATTGCTAAAGTAGAATACGCACCTGAATAGTCCGGGTGAAGGCGAACAAGTTCGCGGCATATTTCAAGGGACTTCTCAGGCTGTCCCCTCTGCAGGTAGTGATTAGCCAGTCCCTCTTGCGCTCTCAAATCGCGCGGATAAGTTTGTCTCCATATCTCAAATACTTCATCCGCCTTGTCCCGTTCATAGGTGACGTTGCGATAGTAACGTACGGCAATCTCGAATCGCTCACGCTCGGTTGTCCGCTCTCGCAACTCGAAAGCCTTTCTCCCAAATTCTTTGGCAGTTATTGGCCGCATACTGTTCGCGTGTGCCAACGCCAACTCGGAGTAAGCGATGGCGAAATCGGGGTCAAGCTCGACGGCGCGTTTTAAGAACGGAATCGCCTCGCGCCACTGGCTTCTTCTACTCTGCTGGACTCCCAAAGAGTAGGCTTTGAGCGCTTCCAGCGACGAGGTGGTGGCTTGTTCAATCGGCGTGTTGTACTGCTGGATCGAGCGGAGCGACTCGCCTAATTTCTCGCGCAACCGGAAAGCCGCCTGCCCCAACGCCCGCAACACCTGCTCTTTGCTTTCCACTTCGACCTGCTCGCGGGCGATCACTTCACCTGTTGACCCGTTAGCTGCTTCCAGGGTAATCACGTAGTGCTTGCCCAAACCCGCAATCGTACCGCCCAGCACGGCCTTGAGGTTCTGGCGCACACAGATCTCTCTTGCGACCGTCTTCGTGACAAGTTCATCCGGGGAGCGGTTCATATACCGGAGCGTTTCTCGTACTCGCTCGTCCGGGAGAAGATTCAAAAACGGAGTTTGTTCCAGATGCACGGCGAGTGCTTGCTTAAGCGTTTCATCGAAGGTGGGATCTCCCGTCGTATTGATGAAATCCGCGAGCAGAATAGTATCTCTGTCCGTTAATGCAGGTGCAGGCTGAATGGAGAAGCGGAAGTAAAACACGGCAGATGCCGCGATGGTGAGCGCGGCCATGGCAAGCCCTACCGAACGCCAGTGAGATTTGATTTTGCTGACGAGCGGCAGAGGCCTTGTGGTTGTGTCGGATGTTCCGCCATCGGTGGGGAGAGTCGATAACTCTTGTTCTTCTTTTACCCCACTTGATGACGTGTGATCTTCCAAAGCAGACTCGGTTTTATCATCCCAGTATTCTTCAACACGGGCCGTAAAACGGTAACCACGCCGTGGAACAGTTTCGATGTAACGGCTTTCCCCCGCGCCATCCTCCAACACCTTCCGCAGCGCCGAGATGCTCTGTTGCAGGTTGTTCTCCTCGACGTATGTCTCCGGCCACACCTGCTTCAT
>JACCTF010000532.1 GCA_013812565.1 Pyrinomonadaceae bacterium
CGGCTCGGCCAGTATGAGCAAGCCATCAAGCATTACACGCAGGCGCTTGCGGTAGACGCATCGCAGCCAGCTATTGGCCTCAATCTCGGTATCGCCTTTTTTCAGATTCAACGGTTCGATCAAGCACGACGTGAACTCGCGCGGGTCGTCGCCGCCGAGCCTGATTAATATCAAGCGTGATGACAAACAGGAAAGATATATTCAAGGTTGTTCTCGTCGTCTGCGCGGTTGTCGGCTTCCTTGTCTTCTGCAATCCGCTTCCTTCGTGGAGCCAGGGCCCGATGCATGCTAAAGCTCCGTCAGATATTTGGAAGCCGAGACAGGTGCCTGCCGGGGCACGTTTTGCCAATCAAAATTCATGCGCGGAATGTCACGCCGATAAAACAACCAGCTATCAGCACCACGCGATGGCTAAAGCTCTGGAGACCGTGGCGGAATCGCAAATCCTACGCGCGCACCCGCGACTCACGTTTCGCAACGGCCCCTTCTCCTACCAAGTCGTGCGCCAGGGAGAGCAAAGCATCTACACCGTGACGGACGGCGTTAACACCATCTCTGAGCCGATCCTCTACTCTTTCGGGCAGGGCCGGGCCGGGCAGACTTACGTGCTTCAGCACAAAGGCCAGTTCTACGAAAGTCGCCTTAGTTTTTATAACGACACACAAGGCCTTGATGTAACCCTCGGGTATCCGCCCACCGCCCCGGCGTCTTTAGATGAAGCCCTCGGCCGGGCGATGTCGCCGGAAGAAACTAAGAATTGTTTTAGCTGTCACGCGACGGCGGCCGTTAGCGGATCACAGTTGCAACTCGACAAGATGATGCCGGGCGTGAGTTGTCAGGCGTGTCATGGACCCGGAGAACAGCATGTCGTAGCGATGAAGGCGGGCAATTTCAAACAGAAATATATTTACAATCCAGGCACTTTGAGCGCCGATGATCAATCACAAGAGTTTTGTGCTTCTTGTCATCGCGGAGTGGAAGATGTGATTGCGCTGCCGAACAGCGGAGGCATTAACAACGTTCGCCACCAACCCTACCGGATTTTCAACAGCAAATGTTATGGGGATGACCGCCGCATTAGCTGCACGGCGTGCCATGATCCGCATGAACCTTTGAAAATTAACAGCGCAGTTTTCTATGATGCCAAATGTAATGCCTGCCATCTGCCAAGTCCGAAGGTCAAGCTTGCGAAAAATGTGCAGGTGGCGAAGGATCGCACCGCCCCATTTTGTCCGGTTGGCACACAGAATTGCGCGTCGTGCCATATGCCGAAGACTGATTTGCCCGGAGCACATTTCAAATTTACAGATCATCGCATCCGCGTGGTCAAGCCGGGCGCACCGTTTCCTACCGAATAGTTGGGGTGATAATGTGAAGTGTAAATTCCTAACAGCTTTATTAATCGTCGTGATGCCAATTTTTGCGTTGCCGTCGGATTTGTCTGCGCAGGCAGCGGTAGCAGCATCAGGCAGCACGGTGAACGGCGTGACCTTTGAAGAAGTACCGGCCAAAACGAGCGGCATCACGTGGGTACACAACAACGCTCGCTCGCCGGAGCGCTACTTGCCCGAAACCGTCGGCGCAGGTTGTGCTTTCTTCGACTTCGACAATGACGGATGGATGGACATCTATCTCGTCAACAGTGGGCAATCGGATTTTTTTACTCCCACCGCGGCGCTTAAAAACGCGCTTTACCGTAACAACCGCAACGGAACGTTCACTGATGTAACCGACAAGGCCGGGGTCGCCGGCGGAGGGTTCGGCATGGGAGCGACCGCGGGCGATTACGACGCGGACGGTTGGCAAGACCTTTATGTGACCAACTACGGTCGCAACATCCTCTATCGCAACAATGGCAACAGCACGTTCACCGACATAACCGAGAAGGCGGGCGTCGCCGCGCCGGGGTGGTCAACCTGCGCGACGTGGTTCGACTACGACCGGGATGGGCGGCTCGATCTGTTCGTCTCAAGCTTTGTTGATTACAGCAAAGCGGGAAATATCTTCTGCGGCGATAACCGTCTGGGGCGGCGCTACTACTGTATCCCGCGTGTCTTCAAGCCGAGGCCAAGTAAACTTTTTCATAACAAGGGAGACGGCACGTTCGCGGATGTCAGTCGCGAATCGGGAATTGCGAGCGCTCTCGGCAAATCCTTCGGCGCAGTGGCAACCGACATCAACAACGATGGATTGATGGATCTGTTTGTCGCCAACGACACAGTGGCTAACTTTCTGTTTGTCAACAAAGGCGGGGGGAAGTTCGAGGAGATCGGCCTGGCGTCCGGTGTCGCATACAGCGAGGGGGGCAGCCCGCGCTCCGGCATGGGTGTGGATGCCACTGACTACGACGGCGACGGATCGCAAGATTTATTTGTCGCCAATATCGACACCGAACTGTTCAGCCTCTATCGCAACCAAAAGGATCTGACCTTCTTGGATGAGCCGGGCGAGATCGGCACGGCGACGAGGCAACTGAGCGGGTGGGGACTTAAGTTCTTCGACTACGATAACGACGGCGACCCTGATCTGTTTCTCGCCAACGGTCACCCGGACGATATGGTTGAGACACAAGT
>JACCTF010000571.1 GCA_013812565.1 Pyrinomonadaceae bacterium
ATTGCTGGTTGGGTCATCGCGGCTCTGACGACGACAGTCGCGGCACAGGTAGCGCTGCTTGCCATTTGGTGCGAGGCCGTTGCGGACGATGTTTTGGCTGTCGCAATGAGAGCACCGTAATGTGATAATAACCATGAAGACTCCACTGTGAGCACGCTTTGGTCAGGTGAGTATAGTCTATCATGCTTAGTTGGGCCACTACCGAACAGTTTTATCCACTATCGGTTTGCGAGGATCGATGAACCACCAACACAGCGCTCCGGCAAGGTAGAGCGCACCAGAAAGATAAAGCGGCGAGGTCCAATCAGAAAAGTTCCGCACAATCAGCGCAAGGATTACGGGACTCAAGACGCCGCCGATCTGACCCGCCGTGTTCATACAGGCACTGACCACCCCGGCATGCTCTCCTGCGATGTCGATGCACGTGCCCCAACTCGCGCCGAGTAAGAAGTTGGCGGTGGCGGCGGCGAAAGATATTAGGAGCGCAGCAATCAGCGAGTTATCAACAGCAGCCCCGGCGAGCAGCAATACTCCTGCCACAAAGAGCGCAACGCCACCGACGCCGCAGCGTCCCGCGCGCAAGCCATATCGCTTAGTGACTTGATCGGTTGTGATCCCGCCGAGCAGGTCTGCCAGCACGCTCAGGATCAACGGCAGGCCCGCCATAATGCCCAACCTCGTGGCGGTAAAACCACGCTCCTTTTCTAAGTAAGTTGGCAGCCAAGTGATGTAGAAATAGAAGCCGTAGCCCTGCGTGAAATACATCAAGCAAAGAGCTAGCAGACTGCGGTTTGTCAGAAGCTGTTTCCAATCTAATCCGCTGAGATGATTCCCGGCGTCTGCTCCGCGCCCCTTCTGAATACGCATCAACTCTGCTTCGCTGACCGCCGAGTGATAAGCTGGGTCATCCCTGAACCATCTGTACCACGCTATCGCCCACACGAAGCCGACCGCTCCAAACAGAATGAACACCACGCGCCAGTGCACCACCGCGAGCAGCGCGGTTACTAGAAGCGGTGTCACGCCTCCGCCGAGATGCGCCCCCATGAAGAAGATGCCTTGCGCAGTGCCACGCTCTGTCGTGGGGAACCATCGTGAAAAGGTTCGTGCGACGTTCGGCCAAGCCCCTGCCTCGCCCATGCCAAACAGAAAGCGCAGCACGAGCAATGACGCGTAGTTGAATGCAGCAGCAGTGGCGATAGTGAAGATTGACCACCACAAGACAATTCTAGTGAGCACCCGTCGCGTTCCCGTTCGGTCGCCCCACAAGCCCGTCGGAATCTCAAAGGCGGCATACGCGAGTGTGAAGGCGCTGAAGACAAAGCTCATTTGCAGCGTGGTCAAGGAGAGATCACGCATCATCTGTGGTGCCACAATTGAGATGCAGACGCGGTCCAGGTAGGTGATTGCCGCGAGACACACGGCGAAACCTAAGACTCGGTAGCGAACGCGAGAACTGCCCTGGACAGTTTGCCGCGCGCTGTCTTCTTCTCCCGTGATCGAGACTTCACTCACGAATACCGCTCCTCAGGTTGTTACTTCACCTTACCTTGAGCTGAAGGCTCAAACTTTGTGTTTGGCGATATCGTGTGCAACCACATGGTTCAAGCTCGCTTGGCGGGAATTCTAGAAAAGGTGTTGAAGCGTGAAGGGTCCAGGCTGATACTCGCTTCCAGCCGACGCAAGACTTCTTCCATGCCGTAGCGCACATGATGGCGCATCTTCGCGTCTGCTGCCGTCGGTTCTCCAGTCGCCAGCGCCTCGATCAGGTCCTGGTGCCAACGCGGAGGCAGATCGCGAAAGTGCGTGGCGCTGTTGTAAAGCCAATTGAGGATTAAAATATGATTTTTCTCAATCGCCACACACAGTGCAGGGCAGCCGGTACACTCAGCGATACGGCGGTGAAGGTGCTCGTGAAAACTGAAAGTTTCGAATAAATCCTTCTCCGGGTCGGCATACATGGTATCCAACTTGATGGCCATATCCTGTAGCTCGAGACGTTCTTGACTGCTGGCTTTCTCCGCGAAAAGACGAGCCGATTGGCTTTCCAGTGCCTCGCGAACAACATAATGCCCACGAATGTCTTGGGCAGACGGCACTTTAACCCTTGTTCCCACCCGCGGGCGGCTCTCAACCAAACCTTCCCCCTCAAGACGCTGGAGGGCCTCCGAGACCGGAAGGAAGCTCATGCCAAGCTGAGCGGCCAATTTACGGCGTGAAAGCGCTGCTCCTAAAGGCAGATCGCCTTTGAGAATACTCGCGCGAATTAAGTCATAAGCTTGTTGCGTAAGGCTTCCTTGAGAGGGTTTTAGTGGCTTCTGTTTTGCTGACATATCATATTCATTCAAAAAGTTCTTGACACCTTACTACATTCGCAATTAGCATGGCAACGCTTACTGACATATCAGTACAATGCACGTTGTTAAGAAATGTTATCTTAATCTTCTGACACTTGTGGTGTCGATAAATAGCCGCCAATTTAATGAAGGAGACCCCCATGGCTCGATGCAAGATTATATCCATTTGCCTACTAATTACGTTATTCCCATGTTTTGTTAGCGCACAAAACATAACCGGCACAATATTAGGAACCGTGACAGATTCGACTGGCGCCATCGTGCCTGGGGCTCAAATAACGGCTGTCAATGTTGCCAACAATCAAACCATGGAGGTAACAACGAATGAAGAGGGTCTCTATCAGGTTCCATCTCTTCAACCAGGTAATTACCAGCTCAAAGTAAGCGCGCCGGGTTTCAGCACAGTGCTTCGTGAAAACGTTACGTTACGTGTCGAAGACAGGCTTCGCCTCGATGTCACATTAGAAACAGGAGGCGTATCAGCGACCGTTTCCGTGACGGGCATTCCTCTGATCGAGTCTGAAACGCCTTCGCTCGGTCAGGTCATTAGTGAGCGGGCGATCAGGGATTTGCCGATCAGGGGCAGAAATGTTTTTGATCTGGTAGGCCTCAGTCCCGGCGTGCAGGTCAATCCGCGCTCTATCGGGCAGGTCGCCTCCACGGGTGATAACTCGGCTCCGCTCTTTGTGCTTTCTGATATATCCATCAACGGCGGTCGAACTCGCACGAATGAATTTCTGTTGGACGGTGTCACACTGGTGCTACCGGAAAACAATAACTACGCGCTCTCGCCTACGCCTGATGGCACTCAAGAGTTCAAGGTCATCACAAACAGCTACGGGCCGCAATTCGGTCGTAGCGGCGGCGGAGTGGTCAATGTCATTACGAAGTCGGGCGATAATGATTTTCACGGCACTGCCTACGAGCTTTTTCGCAACGATAGATTACGAGCCAATAATTACTTCGCTAATGCGCGCGGACAGAAGCGCGGGCTTTACCGCTTCAACTTGTTTGGAGGAACTCTCGGCGGGCCGATTAAAAGGGATCGGACCTTCTTTTTTGCCGAATATCAGGGACATCGAGAATCCAGCGAAGCCGGTGGTCAAGTCCTGACGGTCCCCACCGGGGCGCTAAGGGCCGGCGATTTCAGAGGCTTATTGAATGCTCAAGGTCAACCAGTAATCATCTACGATCCATTCACAACGAGACCAAATCCGAGCGGGAGTGGCTCTGTTCGCAGCCAGATCTCCTGCAACGGTGTACCCAATGTGATTTGCCCTAACCGGTTCGATCCGGTGGCAGCGAAATTACTATCATTCCTGCCGTTACCGAATCGTCCGGGTGAAGGTCCTGCTCAGATCAATAACTTTACCTACATCCCTCTTTCAATAATCACCAGCAATCAATGGTCGGGGCGCATCGACCATCGTTTTAGTGAAAAACATAATATCTTCGTACGCGCGACCCGTAACACGGGATTCAGTCACACCTCCGGACCGTTTAACAGCATTGCAGATAATGTGCTAGGGGATACCGTCAGCCGCGCATTCAACGCAGTCGTTAATGACACTTACACTTTCAATCCGAATCGGCTGCTCAATTTAAGATACGGATTTACACGCAGGTTTGAGGGAAGAACGCCACTCTCTGCCGGTCAGGTTGATCTGCTTAGTTTAGGCTTTCCCGCCCGGGTTGCCTCCGCCGCACAAGAGCAGCTCTTTCCCCGAATTGATATTGCTGGCTTCGCCTCATTAGGTGCCGGCGGAGACCGAATTCACCGCGGCAATGACATTCACGCTATCGTTGCTGACGTAACGGAGATACGCGGAAGACATACGTTCAACTTTGGCGGAGATTTCCGCCTTTATAATCAAACACCTTTCCAGGCGGGCGGTAATCCTTCGGGAGCTTACTCGTTTGGCGCCAACTTTACGCAGGGGCCTAATCCTCTCGCTTCCAGTCTCGTGGCGGGAAGCGGGCTCGCCTCCTTCCTCCTGGGCTATGGCGGAGGCAATATTATCAGCACTCCGGCGCTTGCCATTCGTAACTACTACTATGCGTTTTATGCGAATGATGACATTAAATTCCGGAAGCTAACTTTGAACATCGGCCTGCGTTATGATTATGAACAACCGCGCACAGAGCGTTACGATAGGTTTGCGACCTTCGATTTCGATGCCCCGTTTCCGATCCAAGTGCCGGGCTTATCAGGACTCCGTGGAATTCTCACTCATCCCGGTCAGAACGATGAGCCCCGCGGAAACTTTGACGGAGCGCATGGTAACTTTGGGCCTCGCTTAGGACTGGCTTACCGGCTCAATGATAAAACTTCATTGCGCGCCGGTTACGGTGTATTTTATCTTCAGCGCATCGGCGCCACCTCTCCAGGCACCTTTGGGGTTTCAGGCTATGAACTTAATACCCCTTACATCTCTAGTTTGGACGGCATTACGCCTCTCAACCCGATCAGCAATCCATTTCCGAACGGTCTGTTGGAACCAATCACATCTGAGGTCGGGCGATTACAATTAGGTCAGAGTATTGCTATCACGGACAGAAACAGCAAGACCAATTCATATACTCAACACTGGAACGCGAGTGTGCAGCGAGAACTTCCGGGGAGATTTATCGTTGAAGGAGCATACGCCGGTAACAAGGGCACGCGCCTGCCCGTCGGCTTACAGTTCAATCAGCTTGATCCCAAATACCAATCCCTCGGGGCGGACTTAAACACTCAGGTCACCAACCCTTTCTTCGGGCTCGTCCAAACCGGTGTGCTGGCGAACCGCACGGTAGCGCGTGGACAACTTTTACGCCCCTTTCCGCAGTACAATGGGGTCTCGACCTTCCAGCAGATGGCTGCATCTTCCATTTATCATTCATTTACGATCAGGTCCGAAAAACGGTTTTCACAAGGCATCAACCTTTTGCTCGCATACACGGGCAGCAAGCTGATTGATAATTCATCAGGGCGAGTCTTCGGTGTGACACAGTTTAATCCCCCGGTGCAGAATGCTTACGACCTTTCAGCCGAAAGATCTTTGAGCGAAGCCGACGTAGCACGACGTCTCGTCTTTAGTCATACCTTAGAGCTACCAATCGGACGCGGAAGGGCGCTCTTCGGAAACAGCTCCGGTTTTGTTGACAAGTTGATCGGTGGGTGGTCTCTCTCCGGCATCGCGACCATTCATTCCGGTTATCCGCTCGCTTTAACATCCAACGGCAATAGCGGTGTGTTTGGCGGTGTCTTACGTCCCAACAGCATTGGCCGGTCTGCCGGGCTCACAGGACCAGTCGAATCCCGCTTGACGAAATTTTTCGACACTTCGGCTTTCACTATTCCAGCACCCTTTACCTTCGGGAACACCTCACGCACGCTGCCCGATGTCAGGGGACCGGGCCGCCGCAATTACGATTTGACATTGTCGAAGACCTTCCCGATTAAAGAGCCGGTCAGTTTGTTGTTCCGGGCTGAAGCGTTCAATTTAACTAACACCCCCTACTTCTTTAATCCCGGCACGAATCTCGGGGCCGCAAATTTTGGAGTGATTAGTGCAGCCTCGGGTGAACGCCAGGTACAGTTTACTCTGAAGCTTTTATTTTAGCTCCCGAAAATAGATGAGGACGAGCCGCGCCGTTATTACCTCTGCCACGAATATCCGCGAGCGGTTGTTGTTTGATCGAGAGAAGCTCATGTAGTGTGCCCGACCCCGAAAGCAGGTAAATCAAGATGCACAAAGTCGTTTTGTTCGGGGCCACAGCTTGCGCTAATGAGAAGCGTTTAAAACGCATACTGAAAACCCGATGGCAACTCATGACCGTTCCTGACGAGGGCGCGATTGAGCAGTTGGAGCAGAACCTCTCGCACGCAGATGCAATCATCAGTTTATTTTGGAATCGGCAAATGGCTAAAGCAACCTCAAATTTGAAGTTGATTCAGGCCCTCGGGGCGGGCGTTGATGGTTATGACAAAACGGCCCTTCCTCCGGGTTGCTCACTCTGCAATGTCTATGAGCATGGAGTGCCCGTGGCAGAATACGTGATCGGCGCTATGGTTGCACTGAGCGTCGGGTTCATCTTCCATGACCATCAGTTAAGAGAGGGTTATTGGGATGGGACGGGACGGAGGGACGGACAACCTCATCAGGAGTTAGCCGGTAAAACTGTCGGACTCATCGGATACGGCAGCATCGGTCGCGAGGTGAGCAAACGAGCCCGCGCTTTTGGCATGAAGGTTCAGGCAATTA
>JACCTF010000592.1 GCA_013812565.1 Pyrinomonadaceae bacterium
TTGTCAAATCATAGACTCGCGTCGTATCCGGTCTGCGCCCCGTCAAGAGCGAAGTGCGCGACGGAGAGCAGACAGCTTGCTGCGCATACGCGCGATTGAACACGACGCCGCGTCTGGCTAAAGCGTCTATGTGCGGCGTGTGGACGAAGGAATTACCGTAGGCGCCGCCGGTGGGTCGCAAATCATCTACCGAGATGAAAAGGACGTTTGACTTGCGCGCTGCGCGCGACGCTTGTTCCCGCCGTCGTGAAGACTGTAGAGCATCAACCGGCACGCTGCTTGAAATAACAATCAAGGCAAGCAGCAATCGGAAATATGCTTGTCTTAGAATGGGTGTAATCATTCTCTAACTCCTCTTATCTTCGTTCATTAGACCTCTTACTTTTGCAAGAGGTCTAATGAAATCAAGCGCGGCAGTCATGGATGCACAGCATTCAGTCCTTCGTCGCCTCCGTTCTGAACGGCGCGGTTGAACAACCGACCTGCTTCTCATCAATCAGAAGCAAGAAGTCATTTGGCGACTGCCCGCTCCCATGGCACGACACCGACGCGACGCTCCCACGCTTCGTACAGCCCGGCTAGTTCTTTAACCTTCTCCGGGTACCGGCTCGCAATGTCGGTTAGTTCCGTCCTATCCGTCTCCATGTCATAGAGTTGCCACCCGCCGGGAAAGCGCGAAACCGATTTCCAACGCCCCTGTCGCACGGCGCGGTTGCCTTCGTGCTCAAAGTAAATCTCTTTGCGCCCGACGTACCTTTGTCCTTTCATGAGCGGAAGCAGGCTGACACCTTCGAGCGGCGTGATCTTCTTTCCCTTGTAGGTGCGCGGGTACTCTGCGCCCGCCGCGTCGAGGCATGTCGCCATAATGTCGATGAGATGTCCGGGTTGGTGCACGAGGCGCGCGCGCTTGATGAGTGCCGGATAGTAAGCGATCAGCGGAGTGGCGATGCCGCCTTCGTGCGAGAAGTGCTTGTAGAGGCGGAACGGTGTGCTGGAGACGTTCGCCCACGGCACGTCATAAGATTGGAACGACGCGGGCGCACCTATCGGCGCGTCTGCTTGTCCCTCATAAATTCTTTCATCAGCCGCGCCGTTGTCCGAGAGAAACAGAATCAGCGTGTTCTCTTCCGCGCCCGTTTCCTTCAATTTGGCGAGGACACGCCCGATGCCCTGATCCATGCGGTCAATCTGCGCCGCGTAAATCGCCATCTTCAAATCCCACATCTGCTTGTCCGTCGGATCGTAAGTTCCCGGCTTGTAGCCGAAGCGTTCGGCATTACGCGGCAGCGCGTTAAGCGGCTGAGTCCATGCTGTGAGAGTGCTCGCCTCTTCCCATGCCGGAACACGCTCATCGCGCGGAGCGGGTTGCCACGAGCGGCAGATAATGCCGAGTTCAATTTGTCGGCGGTAACGCGCTTGGCTTACTGCATCCCATCCCTTGAGGTACTTGCCACGATACTTGGCGATGTCGCTGGCGAGCGCGTGCAGGGGCCAGTGCGGCGCGGTATAGGTGAGGTAGAGGAAGAACGGTTTATCTTTGCGCGCATACTCGTCAACCACGCGGACGGCGTGATCGGTGAACGCATCGGTCGCGTAAAAGCTACCATCTGCGGGCGGCGTGTAAGGCTGGTCGTCAATCGCCCATTTGCCCTGCCACCTGCCGGGCAAAGCGAAGTAGTTGCTCGCACCCGTAATCAGCGCGAAGGAACGCTCGAAGCCGCGATCTACGGGGTGATGCGGACGCTGCTCGCCGACGTGCCACTTGCCGCTCATCAACGTGTGGTAACCGTCTTGCCGTAGTGCCTCGGCGATGGTCACGCTCGTATCGTTGAGGTACGTCGAATATGCCGGGCTGTTCAAGCGCGCTCTAATCTCACGCGCGTAGTCGTCGATCATATGCCCGATGCCCGCCTGATGCGGGTACAACCCCGTGAGCAGCGAGGCGCGCGACGGGCAGCATCGCGCCGTGTTGTAGAACTGCGTAAAGCGCAAACCATTTTGCGCCAAGCGGTCGAGGTTCGGCGTGCGGATTTCGCCGCCGTAGCTGCCGAGGTCGGAGAACCCCATATCGTCGGCGAGGATGACGATGATGTTCGGTCGCTTTCTGTCTGCCCGCGAAGGTTTCACGGAACCGGATTTCCGTTGTGCGGGGACTGTCGTAGCGAACAGAAGTAAAACGACCATTAGTAGAAGCGCATTCAATTTGTGTCGCATAGTGAACTCCTTACCTTCCCATCCAACCGCCATCAACGACCATCACGTGCCCGTGCAAATAATCGCTTGCCGGAGAAGCGAGAAAGAGCGCCGCACCGGCAAGGTCTTCGGGTTCGCCCCATCTGCCTGCCGGGATGCGTTCGAGTATCTGACGGTTGCGCGTCTCGTCCGTCTGTAGCGCGGCAGTGTTGTCGGTGCGCATGTAGCCGGGCGCAATCGCGTTGACGTTAATTCGATGGCGCGCCCACTCGTTGGCGAGTGCTCTGGTGAGTCCGGCAACGCCGGATTTGGCAGCCGTGTATGCGGGAACGTTGATGCCGCCTTGAAATGAGAGAAGGCTGGCGATGTTGATGATTTTGCCCTCGTGTCCATGTTCAAGCATGTGTCGCCCGACGAGTTGCGACAGGCGAAAGACGCTCGACAAATTAACTTCTAAAACATGCGTCCAATCTTCTTCCGAGTATTCAACAGCGGGTGCGCGGCGAATCGTACCCGCATTGTTGACGAGCACATCAA
>JACCTF010000424.1 GCA_013812565.1 Pyrinomonadaceae bacterium
TACACCGTGACATACCTGTTCGCCGGGCGCATCACCGATTGGTTAGGAACGCGCGTTAGTCTCGCCGCGTTCATCATCTGGTGGTCGGTGGCGAACATGCTGACGGGGCTATCGCGTTCGGCCTTTAGCCTCGGCGCGTTTCGGTTCCTACTCGGCATCGGCGAGCCGGGCAACTACACCGCGTCGCCGAAAGCCGTCTCCGAGTGGTTTCCGCCGAAAGAGCGCGGGCTGGCAATCGGAATTTACACGACCGGCGCGACTATCGGTGCAACCATCGCACCGCCGCTGATCGCCCTGCTTGCGACGACTTATGGCTGGCGCGCCGCGTTCGTCTTCACGGGCGCGCTCGGATTGTTGTGGGTCATCCCGTGGCTCTGGTTATACCACACGCCGCGCGAGCATCCGCGAATCACCGACGTGGAATTAGCGACGGTCCAGGCCAATGATGCCGCCGCCGCCGCGCGAGCAGAAGCGGACGGCACGGCGAGCCGGATAAACAATTTGACTGAGCGCGGGCGGTGGGCGATGTTGCTCGGACGCCGCGAGACGTGGCTACTTTTGTTGAGCCGCGTGTTGACCGATCCGGTTTGGTATTTTTATTTGTTCTGGTTTCCGAAGTATCTGAGTGACCAACGCGGGCTGTCACTTCTGGAAGTCGGGCGCATCGCGTGGATAGTTTACTTGGCAGCCGACATCGGCAGTCTGCTCGGCGGTTGGGCTTCGGGCGCGCTCATCAAGCGCGGCATGAACGCCATCAGTGCGCGCAAGCGGGTGATGATCGTTGCCGCATGTCTGCTTCCGCTGAGCCCGCTTGTCGCGCTCGCGCCCTCGATCTACATCGCGCTGTTAGTCGCTTCAATCGCGGCGTTTGCGCATCTCGCATGGCAGGTGACGCTTGGCGTGTTGATCGTCGATTTGTATCCGCAAAGATTGATCGCCACCGTGTTCGGCGTTGTCGCGGCGGGGAGCGGCCTGGGCGGACTTATTTCGACCGGCATCGTCGGGCGACTCGTCACGGATTATTCATACACGCCGGTATTTGTGTTGATGGGCGTGCTTCACCCGCTCGCGTTGCTTTTAATACTGAAAATCAGAAACACTGACCCGACTAAGAAGATGACCGCTCGTGCGGTTTGATAGTCGCGTGGCGTTTGGCGCGCAAGGTTGGTTCTATGATAAGGGGCGTGCCACAAGGGTGTAAGGAACGAACAACATATGAAAAACCCATTCACATTTACCTGTGTGCTCCTGCTGAGTTGCTCAGTGGCCGCCTCCACGAGCGCCCAGAACAAGCCACGGAACCCGCCGTCCGGCGAAGCCAAAGAGCAAGGAATACCACTTCATGTGGGCGGTGCGTTCCCGAGCCTGGCGATCGTCGGCGACCACATCGACCGCAGCGAGATGGGCATCGGCGCGCTTTTGCCGTGGGCCGACCGGTTGTGGATCATCTCTTATGTTGCCCACATCAAAGGCACGGGCGGCGGTCTCTACGAACTTGATGAAAAGATGCAGATGCGTAAACACCCGCAGAGCGTGACCGGCACGTTCGCCAACCGCATGGTCCACAACCCGTCGAATCAAGCGGTCATCGGCCCACATGTCATCGACATCAAGGGAACTGTTAGAACCATCCGAACATTGTCGAATCTGCGCTTGACGGCAACTATGGAGCACCTCACCGATCCGCAGAACAGAGTCTACTTCCTGACGATGGAGGGACTCTTCTTTGAAGTTAACATCAACACATTGGAGGCCGTGCAACTCTTCGACCTGGTTCGTGAGCTGGACATCCCGAAGTCAGCACAAGTGCACTTCAAAGGCGGCTATAGCGCGAGCGGGCGCGTCGTGGTTGCGAATAACTCCTACTACGAAGGCGACTTCCTGGGTACGCAGGAAGCAGGACGCCTCGCCGAATGGGACGGCAAGCAGTGGACCATTCTGGAAAAGAAGCCCTTTGTCGAAGTGAGCGGCAAGAATTTCACCAATGCCACTTACGGCAGCCCCATCTACGCGACCGGCTGGGACCGCGCGTCGGCGATCCTCAAGATTTATGCGAAGGGGAAGTGGAACACGTACCGGCTGCCGAAGGCGAGTCAAACCTTCGACCATGCGTGGAACACGGAATGGATGAGGATTCGTGAAGCGCAGACCGAACGTTACATCATGGATATACACGGCATGTTCTATGATCTACCGACCTTGAACTATGGCGGCCGGACGTGGGGCATCAAGCCGATCGCGCAGCACTTGCGGCTCGTGCCCGATTTCTGTTACTGGCGCGGGCTGCTTGTGATGGCTGGTGACCAAACAGACCGCGCCGTCGGTCAACCGCAGTCGGGCTTGTGGTTCGGCCAAATTGACGACCTGTGGAAGATGGGTAAGCCGTCCGGTTGGGGCGGGCCGTGGTGGAAAGAGGACGTGAAAGCCGATGTCGCATCGGACCCGTACCTGATGACCGGTTTTGACCAAAAGGTCGTTCACCTCTCGCACACGGCGAAAGAAGAAGTTGAGTTCAAAGTCGAAGTGGACTTCTTAGGCGACGGCAGTTGGCAAACTTACAGCACGATCAAAGTACCTGCGAGCGGCTACGCGCATCATGAGTTTCCGGCGGCCTTCAGCGCCCACTGGGTGAGAGTTACGCCAAACAAAGATTGCAAGGCGACGGTCTACTTCATGTACACGTGACACTGGAGCTAAGTACCCCATTTCATAAATACGTATCAGGATAGATAAGGTATGATGCGAGCCGAAGAAACGAGAGTCCTTGGAATCAATAAAGGTCAATCATGCCTGGTCCACCATCCCTCTATCATCCTCTC
>JACCTF010000637.1 GCA_013812565.1 Pyrinomonadaceae bacterium
GGGTGGACGGGGTGCTCGTGACAGACCTTGTGCCGGAAGAAGCGACGGACTTTGCGGCGGCGCTTCGGAAGCGCAAATTAGACCAAATCTTTTTAGTCTCGCCGACCTCAACCGAAGCGCGTCTGCGCATGATAGCCGGGCGGGCTAGTGGTTTTATATATGCCGTTTCACGCGCGGGCGTCACCGGCGCGCGAACGGAAGTAAGCCAGGAAGCGGAGAAACTGGTGGCTCGTGTACGCGATGTTTCTAGTTTGCCAGTAGCGGTCGGGTTTGGCGTTTCAACCCGCGAGCATGTCGCCGATGTCTGGCGTTACGCTGATGCCGCAGTGGTCGGGTCGAGCATCGTGGCGGAAATCGAAAGATTGGCTGATGCGCCGGACCTTGTACCACGCGTAGGGGAGTTCGCACGCTCGCTGCTGCCCGATCAATCCGCACCAGCCTCGCATACGTAAACGTGAAGCCCTTTGCACTAGATAACGAAGGAAAGCGAATCGCCCCTGCGGAGCAAATGAAGATGCACGAAGAAGTTATTAATGGTGCAGAGCGGCGTCGAGCGGGAATCGAAGCGGGAGCAATGGTGATCGTTGTGCTTCATAGCCCGCGCGAGAAGTGCTGGGGTGTCCTCGACGAGGTGAACGCGGCTGGCGTATTCTTACGCGGGCTTGACTTAAACGCATTCGACGACTGGATTCACGCCGTAGCGCACGCGGAACCGTTCATTGGCATGACTGACATCTTTTTTCCGATGTGGCGCATTGAACGCTTGACGCGGGATGAGCGTGCGGGCGACATTCCCTCACTGGATGAACAATTTGAAACGCGCACAGGCCGCCGGATACACGAATTTCTTTGAGCGAAGCCTTATCATCGTACAAAGTACAAACCAAAACGGCGCGGCAAAGAATATAAAACGACTTGATTTAATTTTGTTGCACGCATGAAACGCTGTTCCATTCTCGCGGCAAGTGTGGTAAACTCCGCTTCGTTTGAGTGATCCACATGAACCTACAGAAAAGGGGACGAAAGAAAGAGTGATAGTAGCAATGGCTGACAGCAAAGCAGTCGCGGATCGCGGCAAAGCCGTTGAAGCGGCGCTTCTCAACATCGAAAAGAAATTTGGCAAGGGATCGATCATGCGTCTGGGCGAGCGCGAAGTCTCCGACATACCGGCGATCTCAACCACATCAATCAGTCTTGATGCCGCGACCGGCATTGGCGGCGTACCACGTGGTCGCGTTATAGAGATTTTCGGTCCGGAGAGTTCAGGCAAAACGACGCTTGCTCTGCACATCGTTGCGGAGGCGCAGAAGGCCGGCGGTGTTGCCGCCTATATTGACGCTGAACACGCGATGGACGCGGACTACGCCGGCAAACTCGAGGTCAACATCGACGACCTATTAATCTCGCAGCCGGATTCGGGTGAACAGGCATTAGAGATTGTGGAGGCGCTGGTGCGTTCCAATGGCGTCGATGTGATCGTGGTCGATTCCGTCGCAGCCCTAGTGCCCCGAGCCGAGTTGGAAGGTGAGATGGGCGATTCGCTTCCCGGCCTGCAAGCTCGCTTGATGTCTCAAGCTTTGCGCAAGCTAACGGCGATTGTGGCATCGTCAAATACGTGTTTAATCTTTATCAACCAGATTCGCGAAAAGATTGGTGTGATGTTCGGTTCGCCGGAAACTACTACCGGCGGACGCGCGTTAAAGTTCTACTCGAGTCTGCGCATCGACATTCGGCGTATCGGGTCTATTAAAGACGGCGAGCGCGTTGTCGGCAATCGCACCAAAGTCAAGATTGTGAAGAACAAAGTCGCACCGCCGTTCCGCGAATGCGAGTTCGACATTATGTATGGTGAGGGCATCTCGCGCGAAGGCGATTTGCTTGATCTCGGGGTTACTAATAAGGTTGTCGAAAAAAGCGGTGCCTGGTTCTCATATAATGGAGAGCGCTTGGGGCAGGGACGCGAAAACTCGAAGCAGGCGTTGAAGGATAATCCAGATTTGCTGCACCGCATAAAGATGGATGTGCGCGCTGCGCTTGGCATCAGCGTGCCCGGTGAAGAAGATCAGCAAACCTTGCTGGCCGATGGTAAATAGTTTCTTTCTCCCGAAGAATTTAGTTCTGTTTCAGCATTTTGCGCGTGGAGCAAAAGAACCATTTCGGTCAAAAGGCGGGTTTACGTAAATTACTGGCTTCTGGTTCAGTAATCTTCAAAAGGGGCGATGCCGGTACGAGTGTTATTCCTGGGGGGCAGGATTAGCACTCGTACCGGCATAGGCGGGAGCTATCGAAATTCGAAGCTCGGGATAATTGACCTTTGGGGCTTGCTGACATCGCCAGCATGTCCCAAACGCAGGGGATTATACACCCGGCGACACAACTGTCAACGCTTTTCCTGTAACCATTTTGACAAAAACAACGGCACAGTTAAGTTGACAGCTACCGATGCTCTATCTATACTGCGGCACTCTAATCATGGAACCGAGACCCCGGCCAGGTAGCTCAGTTGGTAGAGCAGCGGACTGAAAATCCGCGTGTCGGGGGTTCAATTCCCTCCCTGGCCA
>JACCTF010000649.1 GCA_013812565.1 Pyrinomonadaceae bacterium
ACCAGGTCTATGACGTTGTTCCAAACGACCTCAAAGAAGGTTATGTGCAGTCGTGGAACGTGGCGGTGCAGCGGTCGCTTCCGTGGAAGTTCGTCGTCGAAGCCGCCTACGTTGGCAATCGCGGCAACGGCATCCTCGGTCGGTATAATTTGAACGCGGGCCGTGTGCTCGGGGCCGGTGCCGCTGGACGACCGTTGAACATTCTATATGGCCGCACTGCCGACACGAACACATGGCTTCCGGTCAGCAATAACTACAACGCGCTCCAGATGAAGTTCGACCGCCGCTTCTCCGATGGCTTTCAACTGACGACCGCCTACACCTACAGTAAAGCGATTGATTACGGAACGGGCGACAACGGCGGCTTCTTCAACCAGATAAATGTTCGGGAGAATCGCGCCCGCGCCGAATTCGATCAAACCCACAACCTTGTTCAAAGCTTTATCTGGGAATTGCCTTTCGGAAGCCGCGGGCGTTGGCTGAAGGATGGCGTTGCCAACTGGATTGTCGGTGGATGGCAGGTCAACGGGATCTTCACCGCGACGACGGGTGCACCTTTGAGTTTCACCTACAATGCCACCACTTTGAACGCGCCCGGCAACGGCAATCGACCGGACATTCTGCGTACACCTGAGATTTACAAGCGGGTCGGATCAGGACAGTTATGGTTTGACAACACCGCATTTGCCGCGCCAGCACGGGCAACGTTCGGAAACACCGGACGGAACATTCTTAACGGACCCGGATTCGTCAATCTTGATTTCTCGGTGATGCGTAAGTTCCCCATCACCGAAACCAAAGTTTTAGAATTTCGCATGGAGTCATTCAACTTCACCAACACGCCGCACTTCAATAACCCGACTACCGAACTGACAAGCTCGACCTTCGGTCAAGTGACAGGAGCGCAGCAGGATCAGCGGCAGTTTCAGTTTGGTCTCAAGCTGCTGTTTTAACTTCGCGGGTTAAGTGATGAAGCGAGGCGTTGAGGAATCAACCTATACCCGAACTGCTCTCAAACTGTTCGACCATCCGGCAGATGCGAAATTCCTGTGCGCGATGGACTCGTAAAGCGGTTCATTTGAAAGAAGGAGCGTGCGATGACGAAGATGATTACCGAACGAAGAGGTTTTCTCAAACAAGCAGCGGCAAGCGCCGTCGCGGTTGGATTAACTTATCCGACGAGCCGTGTGCTCGGCGCAAATAACCGCGTGCGCCTCGGCATTATTGGCCCGGGCGCGCGCGGGCAAGAGTTGATGAAGCAGGCGGTTGGCTTGCCGAACGTCGAGTTTGTCGCAGCAGCTGATGTCTATACGCGGCGGCATGAAGAAGCGAAGGGATTAGCGCCCAATGTAAAAACCTTTAGCGATCACCGGCAACTTCTGGATATGAAAGACGTTGATGCGGTGCTCGTCGCCACACCTCTGCATTGTCATGCGCGCCACTTTCTCGACACCGTGGCGGCGGGCAAAGACCTCTACTGCGAGAAGACCATGACCTGGTCCATCGAAGAAGCTGAGGCATGTCGCGCGGCGGCCAAGAATTCTAAAAGCGTCGTCACAATCGGTCTTCAACACCAAAGCACCGGGGGGCTTGCCGACGCCAAACAGTGGATCAAAGACGGCATCGTGGGCAAGGTGACGCACGTCGAAGCGTGGATGTCCAGGAACAGCCCGCGCGGCAAGGGCCAGTGGATGCGGCCCATCCCGGCGGATTGCACCGCGGCGAACGTCAACTGGAAAGCTTTTCTTAACGGACGCAAGGATCGAGCTTTCGATCCGCAGCAATTTATCAACTGGCGTCTATACTGGGAATACTCCGGCGGCAACGTCACTGAGAACATGGTTCACCAAGTCGCGTGGATCATGCGCGCGATGGATTTACCATTACCGACTGCCGCCTACATGTCGGGCGGCGTGCTCTCTGAAAAGGATGGCCGCGAAGTGCCGGATACAATTGCCGTGACGCTTGATTTCCCAAATGATCTAGTCGTCACCTGGCAATCGACATTCAGCAACGGTCAATACGGATCGGGCGAGCGTATCCTCGGCTCGCACGGCACCATCGAGCGTTTAGCAGGCTCAACCGATATGGTCACAGGCCGTTCGCAATCCGGCGTGCGCTACTACCCAGAGAAGATCAACCGCGCTGACGGCTCGCCGCTTCAGGGAGAAACGAAGGACACAGACCACATGGCGAACTTCGTCGAATCGGTACGCACGCGCAAAGAGCCGAACGCGCACGTCGAGATCGGCTACCGCTCGGCAGTGGCGGCGCACATGGCGAATATGTCATACCGGCAGAAGCAGCGCGTGACGCTCGAGACGGTGATGCAGACGGCTCGAAAATAAGCTTCGAGCTTAGCATCCTGGTGCTATTCTCAATTCGCATTGGTTGAGTTGCAGAAACAGCATGACCAATCGCAGTT
>JACCTF010000660.1 GCA_013812565.1 Pyrinomonadaceae bacterium
TATTTCGATGGGCTTCAAAGACTGAAGTTTCCTTCATCCTTGCCATCTAGCTACGAGGCTTCTGACTTTTACCTCGGTGGGGCTTGATTCCCACTGAACACGCCAGCCTTTGCTGGACGCACAACCGCGCGCGACTTTTTCAGCGAACTCGGAGAACGTTGGAGACGCTCTTTGCAGGCCGCCTCATCAGCTCCTTGATCGCGCATGGCAACGGGACTAAACCACGGAGGTTTGTGCAAGCGCAGCTCAAAGCGGTTACCGCCATATGGGTATCGGCCTATTAGCCGCGCAGTGAGGAGATCAGCAATGGTTGCAGCATCGGAAGCGCTCAAATCGCCGCGCCCGGAACGCCTGAAAGAGAAGGATTGGAAAGAACTCTTGAGGCAGATCAGTAAAGGCAAGTGCACACCGTTCATCGGACCCGAAGCCTGTAAAGGGATTGCCGAATATGATCCGAAGCCTCAACGGGCACAGCGGTGGGCGGACGAAGAAGATTACCCGTTAGAGGATCGCAGCGAACTGGCGCGGGTTGCACAGTTTCTCGCCGTGCAATACGGTGAAGCTAATCCGATTGATCGACTCATCGACGAATTAGGGAAGGTTAAGCCTCCCAACTCCGCGGACCCGACTGAACTACACCGCGTACTGGCAGACCTTCCGTTGCCCGTTTACATTACGACGAACTACGACGACTTCATGTTTAAGGCTCTCACCAACAGAGGGATGCCGCGCGCCCCCGTGCGCGAATACTGCCACTGGCGAAAGCGGACGAACGACACAACAACCTTCTTAAGCGGGGACTACAAACCCACGGTGGCGAACCCGGTCGTGTTCCACCTCTATGGGCACACGGACGTTCAGGAGTCGCTCGTTCTCACGGAGAGCGATTATCTTAAATTTTTGGTCAACGTTTCACGCGAACAGAAGTTGATCCCGCCGCTTATACAGGGCGCGATCACCGGCGGTTCGCTGCTCTTTCTCGGCTACCGGTTGGATGAATGGGATTTCCGCATCCTCTTCCACACGCTCGCCAGTTACCTAGAGAGCAGTCTCACCAAAGCTCACGTCTCCGTTCAGATCGTGCCGATGAGTGAGACGGCCAAAGTTGAACAGATCGAAAAGGCGACAAAGTATCTCAATCTCTACTTTGAAAAACTCGATACGCGGGTTTACTGGGGCACTTGCCACGACTTCGTTGAAGAGCTGAGGGAAAGATGGGAGGCGTCCGACTATGCTAAACGATAGCGGTGAATTCAATTATGACAAACATCTGGCGCGCGACGGTCGCGAGCCTTACATCGGGCCGCGCCCCTTTAATAAGGATGATCAAGACTTCTTCTTCGGACGCAACCAAGAAGCGAACGAGCTTGCCTCGCTTATCAAGGCGCACCGGGAGGTGCTTTTGTACGCGCAGTCGGGGGCCGGTAAAACTTCGCTCATCTATGCACAGCTTCTGCCGATGCTCGACGAGGAGGAGGAGTTTGACGTGCTGCCCCCGGCGCGCGTGCGCAGTCAGGAGGCGGCGATCGCCGGTGATGCGATAAGGAACATCTACGTTTACAACGCGCTGCGCGATTTGTCCGACAATCAACTCGATCAAGCAACGCGCGTAGAGATGACGCTTGCCGACTACCTGCAGCAGCGTCCGCGACCGCTGGTGAAATCAGACCAGTCTTCTGAGGAGCCGAGAACGGAAGAGGCTGAGGATAAGAAGGAGAAGCGCCTGCCGCGCGTCGTCGTCTTCGACCAATTCGAGGAGATCTTCACCCTCTACCCGGAGCGGTATAAAGATCGGCAGGACTTCTTCGGTCAAGTCGCCGAGGCGCTCAAAGCCGATCCGTTTTTGCGCGTCGTCTTCTCGATGCGCGAAGATTACATCGCCGAGCTTGACCCCTACGTTGATCTGCTTCCGCAAAAGCTGTGCACGCGATTTCGCCTTGAACACTTGCGCCGGCCGAACGCCCTTGCCGCCGTAACAAAGCCTCTAAAAGCAGAGCGCATCAAACTGCGGCGGAAATTCGATGACGGGGTTGCGGAATTGCTCATCGAGAAACTGCTGCTGATCAAAGTCAAGACGGCAGTCGGCGAAAGAAAAGAGGTTCCGGGAGAGTTCATTGATCCTGTGCAACTTCAAGTGGTGTGTCAAACACTTTGGGATAAGTTGCCGCCCGAAGATACAACCATCACAGAGAAACATTTAGAGCAGTACGCAAACGTAGATAAGGCGCTCTCAAACTTCTACCGCAACAGTGTGCACAAGGCGGTCGCCGACGCTAATGCTGTCATTAAAGTTAAGGCAGCGCAGAAGGGCACACCGGGCGACGCCCCCCCGGTCGTGACAGAGGAAGCGGTGCGCGGATGGTTCGAGCGGGTATTGATTACGCGCGAAGGAAGACGCAATATCGTTTTCGGCGTAGGTGAAATGGTTGGCGGGCTGCGAAACGAGGTCGTGAGGGAACTCGATAATCAACACATAATCCGCGCGGAGATGCGCGGCGGAGAGCCGTGGTACGAACTAAGCCATGATCGCTTCATTCAGCCGATCCGCGAATCGAACAAAAGGTGGTTGCGCCGGCAGCCGCTGGCGGCACAGAAGGGACAGGAACTGGAAGAGAAGGCAGCCCAGTGGCGGGCCATGAAGCGAGACAACAAGCTTCTTCTGGACCAAGGCGGACTGATCAACGCCAAGAGTTGGTTGAACAGCCCTGAAGCGGCGGCCATCGGTTACAGCGAAACACTCTTCTCCTGGATACAGGCCAGCCAAACGGCGGTTGATGAAGTAGAGCGTGATCGCCAACAAGCGCTGGCCGTAGAGCAACAACGGCGTGCCGAGGCCGAACATCAGCGCGCCGAGGAACAGCAACGGCATGCAGAGGCTGAGCGTGGGCGCGTCAGGCAGTTGAAATGGGCAGCAATCGTATTGTCCCTGCTCCTGTTCGTGACGCTCGGTTCAACCTATATCGCCCGGCAACAGCATGATTTCGCCCGGCAGCAGCAGAAGAAAGCTGAGGAAGCGCTGGCTGTTGCGGAGGCGGCGCAAGAGGAAGAGAGGAAACAGCGCGGGATAGCTGAGCAAGCGCGTGCCGATCTTGAAAAGGCGTTGGGGAACGAAGAGAAACAGCGCAAGCGAGCCGAGGAGGCGCTCTCTGTTGCTGAAGCCACGCAAACCAAGCTCGCCGTGCAGAACCGTGAACTGGGTGTTCAGCGCGAGGCTGCACGGGAAGCCGAAGACGATGCGGTGGTTCAACAAAAATTCGCTGAGTCTCGCGAGCTGGCGGCGAACGCAATGTTACAGTTGCCGATTGACCCTGAACTGAGTGCGCTCTTGGCAATAGAAGCGGCAGGTATTATGCGCACGACTCAGGCTGAGGACGCTCTGCGCCAGGCGCTGGTTGAATCACAAGTGCGCGTGGGGATGCGTGATCACACCGACATTGTGTTCAAGGCGGTGTTCAGTCCCGACGGCAGATTGGTGGCAACAGCAAGCAATGACAACACGGCACGGGTGTGGGAAGCGAGCACGGGTCGGAGCGTGGCCGAACTGCGCGGGCACGCG
>JACCTF010000666.1 GCA_013812565.1 Pyrinomonadaceae bacterium
ACATCGGAGTTACGAAAAGAGCAGCAACGACTGTTCGTACATGAACAACTTGTAAGCTGATACGGGCTGCCAACCGCGAGCCTCCACGATCGCTGAGATTGGATAAAGTCGAGCTTAAAAACGGCGCTCCTGCACAGCCACCAGAGCGGCTGTTGCAGAATCGAATCCGGCAACGTCAAGCCAAATCAACCGTCTGCCAAAGTGATGAGTTAAGCATTCAGAGTTGACCGGATCAGCGCTTCCAGTTTTCCATAATTGCTCGTCTCAGCCGAACATTTTCAGATTCAAGCTCCAGAACCAATGGATATAAGACTTGCCCTATTCAGGTGTTGCTTGATGCTGCGATGAACGCGCCATCCCGACCTTCTCTCTTCCATAAAGCATAACTTTCCTTTTTCAAGACAGGGCGGCCTGTTGATCCAACAATGAAGAAAGATTATTACAAAGTACGGTTGATCTAGGTTTCGGTGATGATTCTTTTACCGTTCGCCGCGCCCCGGGGCCAGTCTTGGAAGGGCGAAAGAAGCGGGTTTATCAAAGCACGAAACATCTTCCGCCCCAATGCCGCCAAAGCTTTCTGACCGCAGCGCTGACGCAATGAACTATAAGTATATCTCCCCTTCAGGGGCTGAGGGTGTGGGCCGATCTTCTGTGTTTTGATTTAGACGCTCTTGAAGACCCGAATAAGGCTTGTAATTGCGACGCTTGTAAAGCCTGTGCTAGGCTTCCTTGCACTTTGCGGAGACGGCTGCAACCAGTTTTTTCCTCCGCCAAACAAGGAACCAAAACCATCGTGGCGACGAAGACAGATGCGGAACGTGCTGAACGACGCGAGCGCTTCGAGACTTCCTCCGGGATCGAACTGCCGAACGATTTCAACCCTTCGAATACAGACGCGATTCAGTACGAACAAGACTTAAACGCGCCCGGCCAGTTTCCCTACACGCGCGGCGTACGCTCGAACATGTATCGCGGCAGGTTCTGGACGATGCGCCAGTACGCCGGATATGCGACGGCTGAAGAATCCAACCAACGTTACAAGTACCTGCTCGCCCACGGCACAACCGGCCTGTCCGTTGCCTTCGATCTTCCGACGCAGATCGGTTTGGATTCAGATGACCCACTCGCTGCCGGAGAGGTCGGCAAAGTCGGCGTCGCCATCGATTCGCTTGAAGATATGGAACGATTGTTTGACGGCATCCCGCTCGACACTGTCTCAACTTCGATGACAATCAACGCGACGGCTGCCGTCCTCTTATGCCTCTACATCGCCGTTGGCAAAAAGCACGGTGTCGCGACCAACAAACTTCAGGGCACAATTCAGAACGACATTCTGAAGGAGTACATTGCACGCGGCACGTACATCTATCCGCCTGCGCCATCGCTTCGCCTTGTCACCGACACGTTTGCCTTCTGCGCCAGGGAAGTTCCCCGTTGGAACACCATCTCGATCAGCGGCTATCACATCCGCGAAGCCGGTTCAACGGCGGCGCAGGAAGTTGCCTTCACGCTGGCCGATGCGATCTGTTATACCGAAGCAGCGATTACAGCCGGATTAAAGGTTGACGAGTTTGCACCGCGCCTATCATTCTTCTTCAACGCCCACAATAATCTGCTTGAAGAGATTTCAAAGTTTCGTGCCGCCCGCAGACTATGGGCACGCATCATGCGCGACCGCTTCGCCGCGCGTGACGAGCGCTCGCTGATGCTTCGCTTTCACACGCAGACCGCCGGATCAACGCTCACTGCGCAACAACCCGATGTCAACATTGTGCGCACCACCATTCAAGCGCTCGCCGCAGTCCTCGGCGGCACGCAGAGTCTGCACACGAACGCGATGGACGAGGCGCTCGGTTTACCAACTGAGAACGCGGCGCGTACCGCACTGCGCACCCAACAAGTGATCGCTCATGAATCCGGCGCGGCTGATACGGTTGATCCTCTTGCAGGTTCCTATGCGATTGAACAGTTAACAAATGAGATTGAGCGTCGAGCAACTGACTACATCGCGAAGATCGATGGGATGGGCGGGATGCTGCGCGCGATTGAATTGGGCTACGTGCAGCGCGAGATTCAGGAAGCGGCTTATCTCTACCAGCGCGCAGTTGAAACCGACAAACAGGTAGTCGTCGGTGTTAACCGTTTTCAGATTGAAGAGAAAACATCCGTGCCGATCTTGCGCGTTGATCCATCAATCGAAGCATCGCAGATCGACCGCGTTCATGCCCTCCGCGAGCGACGCGACGCGGCACAAACTGAAGGAACACTCGACCGATTGGAAGAAGCTGCGCGCGGAACCGAAAACTTGCTGCCGCACATTCTCGCTTCGGTCGAGGCTTGCGCCACGGTCGGCGAGATCAGTCATCGCCTGCGCCGCGTGTGGGGCGAGTATCGCGAAACTATTACCGTGTAGCCGAGCGGTGAACTCAAATCCTTTTGCCCCTCATCAAACTTTGTTAACAAAGCTGCACCACACTTCTTCCCTCTTGCAACCAGAGAGGCTGCGGTTTTCCACTTGAAGGATAAAACGACCGTGACTAATAGATTATCTTGTTTCAAACCAACAACGGTTTTGCTGTTAGTTGTTGTGATCTTGTGCGCGACGTTTCCCGCGAGCGGTCGCAACATAACAAAGAACTCAAACGCGCCGACGAAAGCGCAGAAGTTCATTGATGAATACACGGCAACTTGGAACCGTCTGCGCTACGACTACACGCAGGCTGATTGGGAATCCAACACGAAGATCGTTGAGGGCGACAACACAAATGCCAAACGCACGATTGCCGCGCTCGAACGTTTGACCGCTTTCACCGGCAGCAAAGCCAACATCGATGCCGCGACCAAACTTCTCCGAAATAAGAATGAGTTAACCTCACTTCAGATCAAGCAACTTGAGCGCATCCTGTACATGGCCGCCGAGGATCCGGAGACGGCTAAGGACCTGGTGAAGCAGCGTATCGCGGCCGAGACGGCGCAGACCGAAAAGTTGTACGGCTTCGATTTCAAGATCGACGGCAAGTCGGTGACGACGAACCGGATTGATGAAATTCTTCGCACCTCCGCCGATCTCAAGGAACGACGCACAGCGTGGCTTGCGTCAAAGGAAGTCGGCAAGAGGACGAAAGACGGCCTCGCACATCTCCAAAATTTGCGCAATGCGACGGTGCAGCCGCTCGGTTATAAATCCTACTTCAGCTACCAGGTTTCGGATTATGGAATGACTGACGAGGCGATGCTGCGGTTGGTTGATGACATCAACCGGCAACTGCGACCGCTCTACCGCGAGCTACACACCTACGCTCGTTACGAACTGGCGAAGAAATACGGCGTGCCGATTCCCGATCAGCTTCCCGCCGACTGGTTGCCAAATCGCTGGGGACAGGATTGGAGCGCGATGGTTAATGTCAAAGGAATGAACATCAATGATGCGCTCAAAGACAAATCTCCGGAGTGGATCGTCCAACAAGGTGAGCAGTTCTACATCAGCCTCGGCTGGCCGTCGCTGCCCAAGAGTTTCTATGAAAAATCATCACTCTACCCGCTGCCCGCAGGCGCGACTTATAAGAAGAACAATCACGCGAGCGCATGGCATCTTGATAACGAACGGGACGTGCGTTCGCTGATGAGCGTTGAGCCGAATGCCGAGTGGTATGCCACGACGCATCATGAACTCGGTCACATCTATTACTACATCAGCTATACTAACCCGGAGGTGCCGCCGCTCCTGCGCGCAGGAGCCAATCGCGCTTATCACGAAGCCGTCGGCAGCCTGATGGGTTTAGCCGCGATGCAGCGGCCCTTCCTTGAAGCGCGCGGCCTGGCTCCGAAAGATGCGAAGGTGGATCAGACGCAAGCCTTGTTGAAAGAGGCGCTGCAATACGTCGTCTTCATTCCCTTCTCGGCGGGCACGATGCCCCGGTTTGAGTATGAGCTTTACTCGAAGAATCTGCCGAAGGATCAGTACAACAAACGTTGGTGGGAGATCGTCCGGCAGTATCAAGGGATCGTGCCGCCTGCATCAACCGAGGGGCGCGGCGAAGAATTTTGCGACGCCTGCACCAAGACGCACATCAACGACGACGCGGCGCAATACTACGACTATGCGCTTTCCTATGTGCTGCTCTTCCAACTTCACGATCACATCGCGCGCAACATCTTGAAGCAGAATCCGCATGCGACGAACTATTACGGAAGCCGTGCCGTCGGCAAATTCCTACGCGACATTATGCGACCGGGTAGCTCGAAGGATTGGCGCATGGTGCTCAAAGAGAAGACCGGCGAAGACTTGAGCGCGCGGGCGATGCTCAGATACTTTGCACCATTGATGGAGCATTTGAAGAAAGAGAACGCCGGACGAAAACACACGCTGCCTGAGTTTTAATTTCCTTTAGTCACAAAGAGAAATGAATCTTTCGACTATGCGACATCCAACAGCTTCCTTATGAAGCTCGACACCCAAGTAAGACTAATAAATGACAGACAGTAAGCACACGGAGTACGAGAGGCTGGTGCAAGAACTCTATCAAACCCTGCACAAAGCTGAAGGTCTAGAAACAATCAATGTAGACCAAGATGTAAAGATTAAAGGTAGGTCAGGTTGTAAGCATCAAATTGATGTTTATTGGGAGTTCGAGATGGTTGGGCAGGTGCATCGCGTCGCCATCGAGTGTAAGCACTACAAGGAAGGTATAGAAATTGGCAAGCTCCGTGACTTCTTCGGCGTGTTGCATGACATAGGGGACGTGAAGGGCATCTTTGTCGCAAAAGCTGGTTATGATAGCGGGGCAATCAAATTTGCGAACTACTATAACATCAGTCTTCAGGAAGCAAGGGTTGCTACTGATGAGGATTGGGAGGGCCGGGTCAAGGACATAAACTTTAACGTCACCGGGTGTTTTGTGCGTATTACTGATGCGAATCAAGGGTAGAAGTGACAGACCAACCAAGAGTTGTAGAATCGTTGTATGCAACTACAACTCATCGAACTCTACTTGTTAGTCTGTCACCTCTACGATACGCAACCGGTTTTGCAGTT
>JACCTF010000668.1 GCA_013812565.1 Pyrinomonadaceae bacterium
CTTCACGGGTAAGCGCGTTTGCTTCCGCCGGCGCTTCACCGGGTATTGCTTCCAAGGCGAGTGCCTGATGCTGCTCAGCGGTTAGTTGCTTGCCACGTGCATAGGTGAACAGTCGGTCGATGCTGCCTGCGACGTGACGCAGATGAAAGCCGACTGATGCCGCGCCGCCCGGACGACTCCATAACTCTTGTACGGTGAGATTCTGCGCTGCCTGTTCGATGTCCGTTGCGGCTTGCACAAGCGCGTGTGCCGCCGGCATGAGCAGTGGGTCTATACCGTCCAGTGGGCCGCGCAGCCAAGCTTCGGTTTGCATGCGTGTTATATCTCCTTAAGCGTTGAATGCACATCAATGTTGGATTCACACATTGATACAAAGCTTTCAAGCGCTTCAACTCTATAGATGAAGCGCGGCAGCAATTAGCTGCGAAGGATTTGCATTACACTGGGATCAGAATTCTTTGCTTTATCGCCGTCCGTTTTGGCCTCTGGTTCGGGTTCTGCCTCGCCCGGGTTAATGAAGCGGTTGGCTTCAAGCCCCGCCTGCCGTGTGTATAAATCGAAGTATCTTCCTCTGCTCGCTATTAACTGCTCGTGCGTACCCTGCTCGATGATAATTCCTGCTTCGAGCACCAGAATTTGATCCGCGTTGCGGATGGTGCTCAGGCGATGGGCGATGACGAACGTCGTACGCCCGCGCATCAACGCCGCCAGACCCTCTTGAATCAGCGCTTCGCTTTCCGTGTCGAGGCTCGACGTGGCTTCATCGAGAATCAGGATGCGTGGCTCAGCGAGAATCGCGCGGGCGATGGCGATCCGCTGGCGTTGTCCGCCGGAGAGTTTGACCCCGCGTTCGCCTATCACCGTGGCGTAGCCGGTTTCCATGCGCGAAGCGAATTCATCGACGCGAGCAATCTCCGCCGCGCGGACGACTTCTGCCTCGGAAGCTTCAGGGCGACCGAAGATGATGTTCTCGCGAATCGTGCCGTCAAAGAGGAAGTTGTCTTGCAGCACCACGCCCAACTGCGAACGGTAAGAATCGAGCCGCACAGTCGATAAATTCATGTTATCCACGAACACTGTGCCGCTCGTTGGTTTGGCAAACGCGGCGACCAAACCGATCAGCGTACTCTTGCCCGACCCGGAAGAACCGACCAGCGCCGTGACCGTGCCCGGAAGCGCCTCAAAGCTGATATTGTGCAGCACGGCTTGGCCCGCATCATACTCGAATGAAACATCCTCAAAGCGTACATCGCCGCGTATCGAGCTGAGCGCATGTCTGCGATCTGCATCCACATCCTCGGGAATTTCGGCGAGCACCTCATGCACGCGATCTAATCCGGCAAAGGCCTCGGTCAGTTGGCTGCCGATGTTTGCAATCTGGAAGACCGGCGCGACCAAGAATCCGAGGTAGAGTGTGTAAGCGAAAAAGTCGCCGATGGTCATCCGGCCCGTTACGATCAAACGTCCACCGACGATCATCACCGTGGCACTGACGACGCCGACCAGCAGCGTCGAGGAAAGGACCACCAGCGAGGTCCCGGTCAAGGTGCGCCGCACGTTGTCAAACAGCCGCGTCGCTCCCGTCGCAAACGTCTGTGCCTCGCGCGCCTCGGCGTGAAAACCTTTAATGACCCGAACGCCGCCGAGCGACTCCGTTAAACGACCCGTCACTTGGGCATAAATCTCTCCGCGCTCGCGGAAGACCGGGCGCAGCGCCGTGAAAGCTTGGCGGAGGATGATGCCGAAGAGTGCGAGAAACCCGAGCGTCAACAAAGTCATCGTGGTGTTGATCCTAAACAGTATGACCAGCGATAGCATCGCCGTTAACAATCCCCCAAAGAGTTCCACCAATCCTGTGCCGACCAGGTTTCGCACGCCCTCGACATCCGTCATGATGCGCGACACTAATGCCCCGGTTTTGTTGGCGGCGTAATAGCGCACGGGGAGTCGGCCGACGTGTTCCTGAATCTTAACGCGCAGATCAGCGATCAGGCGCTGCGCGGATTTGCTGAGCAACTGAGTAAGGAGAAAAGAGGTCACAGCCTGGATGAGCACGGCAAAAGCGACGGCTAGGGCCAACCGCGTCAACAACTCTATGTTGCCTTTCCCGACTACATCATCGATCAGAAATTTCGTGGCACCGGGCAGCACAAGTCCGGCCAGACGGTTGAGGATGATCAGCACTAAACCGATTGCCAGTAAGCCGCGGCGCGGCCAGACGAGTTCGCGGAAGACACTAAAGGCGTTCGACCATCGACGCGGCTTCTCTATGATTGATGGGGCGGAGGCAGTTGCGCTCAAGATAAGTTCCTCTCTTTAGGTGTGACTATACTATACCGAGAACGATGAACGCGGAACGATGAACGATGAAGTTAAATCAGGACTCAGCACTCAGGACGAGTAAGGCGGCAGTCGTTTTGTATTCTGTGTCCTCAGTTCTGCTTGTTCATCGTTCCGCGTTCATCGTTCACCCTTTCTTCGACCAACTGCCTTGATCTCGAAGTTTCGATTTTGGGATTCAGTAATTCCAGAAACGAACGCTTCCGCGTCTGCACGTCACCCCCGCCGCTATCAAACCTTATTAGTTCAAGCAGTTAAGTCGCTCCAGATGAATGGCACGTGGGTTGTCAATGAACTTCCGCGAAATGTTGGGATCGACATTTAGAAAAATGAGATTAAAAGGGAGAAGAAATGAGCGCATCTACTGAGCCGCTGCTTCGTCTGGAAAATATCCAGAAAGTTTTCCTCACCGACGAAGTGGAGACACATGCTTTATCAGGCATTCACATGGACATCAAAAAGGGCGAGTACATTTCGATTGCCGGGCCATCCGGTTGCGGCAAATCGACGCTGCTCTCGATCCTCGGATTGCTCGATTCACCGAGCGACGGCGCGTACTGGTTGAACGGCAAAGCGGTCGCGAAGCTGTCTATGGCTGATCGGGCGCGCATCCGCAATCAGGAGATCGGCTTTGTCTTCCAAGCCTTCAATCTCATCGGCGACCTCTCGGTTTACGAGAACGTGGAACTGCCGCTGACCTACCGGAGCATGGCCGCGCCTGAGCGTCGCAAGCGTGTGGAAGAAGCTTTGGAACGAGTCGGCATGGCTCACCGCATGCGGCACTATCCATCGCAACTCTCCGGCGGTCAGCAGCAACGTGTCGCCGTCGCTCGCGCCGTCGCCGGAAACCCTTCGGTGCTGATGGCCGATGAGCCTACGGGCAACCTCGATTCAACAAACGGCGAAGCGGTGATGAACCTGTTGCGCGAACTGCACCGGGCGGGCGCAACCATCTGTATGGTGACGCACGACCCGCGCTACGCGGCTTACGCCGACCGCACCTTTCACCTCTTCGACGGGCAAGTGGTGGAAGAAGACCGCAGCCCACGCGCCGAAGAAGAACTCGAACAAAG